>CAIOLV010000160.1 GCA_903859225.1 uncultured bacterium | reverse complement strand
TCAAGCCAGTTCGTCGCCGACTTCGAAGCAGGTCGCGCGACGAGCGACGGCTTCTCCCCGTGCGGCGGCATCGTGGAGGAGAACGTAGCCTACGTCTGGATTCCGCCGACCTCCGATTCCGGCGCTGGGCTCCTAGCGCCGGACTACATCTGGGCCAAGGGGATGGAGTTGCTTGATGTCGTTGAGTCGCTGGATGAGAACGGCCCACGCGGCTGGGTGATCGACTTGCGCCAACACCTCGGAGGGTCCTACCAAGTGGGGCTCATCGGGCTCCAGTCTTTCCTTCCCGAAGGCAGGCTGTTCGGGTTCGTGTATCCTCCCCAGCTATCAGAGCTGTTCCTCGTCCACGCCTGGATAGAGCACCGCGGCAGGGAGTTCCTGTGGACGTACCACGACCTTCAGTTCATGCAGACGAAGTCCGTGATCGTCGACGTCTCCGAGCACGCGCTGTCGCTTCGGAATCCTGACGCTCCGATCGCCGTGCTCACCTCGTCTTGGACCGCGAGTGCAGCGGAGATGATGCTTGTGGCGCTTCGGCAGAACCCCAGAGTCCGCACCTTCGGCGAGCCGACGAGCGGCGTGAGCACGGACCGTGATGGCTTCGCCCTGCCCGATGGCTCGCGCTTGGTGTTCTCCAGTGGCTACCTCGCCGATCCGGACGGCCACGTCTACCACGATCCATCGATGACGGGATACCAGGCCTACCTTAGCTTCGGGGGCTCGTTCTGCGTGTCGGGCGAGCCCGTCCAGCCGGATGTCCCGGCGTACGTTCCACGCTGGGGCGACGTGGCGCACGAAGCCGAGAAGATGGCGACGCTTGGCCCGCAGGCCTTCTTGGGCACGTGGTACGACCCCGCGTACAGGGCGGCGCTTGCTTGGATCGATGAGCAGGCTGAGCAGAGTCCGGCAACGGACCCGTAGTCGCTGCGGCGTGCTTGCCCTACTTTGGCAGATCGAACTCGCTCTCGAGTTCGCGGAAGCTCCCCAGCACGCGGCAACCGCAGGCCCGGAGCCGCTCGCCGCTCTGATGCCCTTGGGCCACCAGCGCAACCTCGAACCCCAAGGCCGCGGCCACCTCGGCGTCGTGGTCCATGTCGCCGATGAAAAGGACACGCCGGCCGCCGAGCTCGTGGCGCCGCGAGAGTTCGCGTCCGCGCTCGAGCTTCGAGTCGCCGAGCCGATGGTCAAGTCCATAGATGGCGACGAACCGATCGGCGATTCCGAGATTGCCGACCGCTTGGCGTAGCGCGAACTCCTCCAGGGCCGAGAGGACGAACTGCCGCGAGCCGGCACGCGCAGCGCGGTCGAGGATCTCCCTCACTCCATCCTGCAATTCGCACTTCGGGAGGCCGGGGAGGTACTCTTCGTGGAACTCGTCCGCTAGGCCCTGCATCGTCTCTCCTGATAGGTCCATACCGAGTCTTGCGTAGTACTCAGAGAGAGGAAATCCGAAGACGCTGCGGTAGACATCGCGCGGCGCTGCGGGAAGCCGTCGCCGCGACAGCATTCGGTTGACGGCCGCGAGGGCCAGATCGACGTCATCGACGAGCGTGCCGTTGAAGTCCCAGATGATTGCGTCCCAGCGTTTCTGCACTGCGCCCCCTTGAATGCATCTTGCCCGACTCGATGGCGCGGCGCACGAAGTCGGCTTGAGGCACAACGTGGCGATCACAGGCCTTCCTGGCGACGAAGACCATGGGGCTTCCGCACTCTCGAGGGGTGAAGGCAGCCCGGGTGCAGACGAGGAGAAGACAGGCGACCGGAAAGCGCCCGGGCTAGAACCCCCGCTCGCGGTAGTTGCGCTCAAGGTAGGCGGTGATTCCCACTGGGTCGCTGCCGGCCTCTGCAACCACTTGTCGGATGGGCATGGGCTCGCCGAACGTGATCCGCACGGGACGGCGAAACCGCAGCTTGCCAAGGCGCCGCACGAAAGGATTACGTGACAGGAGTTGGAAGATGCCCGTGACCGATGCGCCCTCGATGCTCCACGGCACGAGGTAGACCGGCCGACCGCCCGAGTCGCGCGCGAGGTCGGCGACAATAGCTCCGATTCCCAGGCGCCAGGACTCCCTGTGGTTTCGCGGTTCGGGCGCGATGAGCAGGCCGCCGCCCTGCCGGACATACGCGGCGGCATCCCGCAAGGACTCCCGGTTGCGTTCCCTCGCCTCGTCGCGCGTCAAGCTCCCCTCGGACTTCCACGCGATCCATCCCATCGCGCGAGGGACAAGACCCTTCCGCCCGGCCCCCTTTACCGTGACGGGCGACGCGGCGAAGACAGGGAATGAGCAGTCCGCGATACTCGGACCCAGCTTGGCGATGTAACTCGCAGCGATCATCTTGAGGTCGGGACGGTCGATCGCCGCGGCGAGGAGAAGAGGCGTGAGGATCGAGCCGTGCGTCCCGTAGACAATGATGGGCGCCGTACGGATCTCGAGTTCGCCCCTTGGAGGCATCGCGACTTCCCAAGGGATAGGCGGACCGGCGAGCGTGGCCCGTGACCCGCGGTGGACGCCGAGCTCGCCCACGAGCCGCTCGAGGTCCGTCGTGATCGTGAGGAGAGGTGTGATTGGAAGGAAGAACCTGACGAGCCGGTACAGGGCACGGTAGCGTCGGCTCTTCCGAAGGCACGCGAGGTGCGTCTCGTGCAGGGCCCCAATTCCTCCCGCGTCGAATGAGTCGGCCAACTCGTGCAGCACGCGACGCAGAGAACGCGGCCGCGGGCGTTGGTCTGCTTCGGATCTCCTGCCGTCTGTGGGGTCGGACTGCCGGCTCATGTTCTGTGATTCCGCCGCTACAGGCCCAGCGCTCCGAAGATCACCCAGGCCGCACCGAGCGCCAAGGCGGTGTTGAACACCGTCGCGGACATGTACACGGCAACGGGTTTCCATCCCATCGCGCCGAGCTCTCTCACGGAGAGTTCAAGCCCGATGCACAGGAAGGCGGCGGCGAAGGCCCACTTCGACAGCGCCGTCAGCACCGTGGCGACGTTTCCCGTCAGGATTCCGGTCGACGCGAGAATCGATACGAGTAGGAAACCCAGGACGAACTTCGGGAACCGCTGCCAGATGACCGCCGGGCCAGGGCGCTCGGACGGCTTGCGCTCGACCTTGACCACGAAGTAGGTGGCGAGAAGAAACGCGGCGACGCCGATGAGCGCGTTCTGCGACATCTTGACGACCGACGCGACCTGCTGGGCTGTCTCGCCGTACAGCGTCCCGGCTCCGACCACGGCCGCCGTCGTATCGATGTTGCCGCCGAACCATGCTCCAGCCACGGTCTGGGAGAGCCCGATGGCTTTGGCCATCCACGGCATGAGAATCATGAGCGGGATCGCGGTCACGATGACGAGGGCAGTGACGTAGGTGATGTCCTTCTTCTTTGCCATGACGGCGCCTGCGGCGGCGATCGCGGCGGACACGCCGCAGATGGATATGGCGCACGCCATGACGGCCTTGAGCTGAGGCGGCAACCCGAATCGCGTCGCCAGCCACCAGGTGAAGAAGAAGACGGCGCTCACGAGCACGAGGGCCTGAAGAAGGCCGCCCGCCCCTTCCTTCATGATGACGGTGATGTTCAGCCCGGCGGCCATCAGGACGAGTCCGGTCTTGAGAAAGAGCTCGGTCCGGATTCCCGGCTGGACGAACGTGTGAGTCTTCGTTCCGCGCAGGAGCGCGTTGGCGACGAGGCCGAGCACCACGGCAACTAGCGGGTACTCGAGTGGGTTCTTGGTCACCCCGCGCCCGGCGAACCAGCCGGAGATGGCGGTATCGAACTCCGCCACGAGGAGAGTCAAAGCGCCGACAAGCGCCAGACCCACGATGACGCCGATGGCGACACGCCTTGTGCTTGCCATAGGGCTCCTACTTGAACCAGCCGAACAGGGGCCACGGGACCTTGGCGATCCCGCCGAGGGCGGCGATGAGGACGACCAAGAGTCCGATGACGACCGAGAGCCAGTCTTCGCTGAGTCTGAACGGCGTTCGCTGGGGTCCGCTCATCCATGACCACCTCACCTTGCCG
>CAIOLV010000159.1 GCA_903859225.1 uncultured bacterium | reverse complement strand
GTTCGCCATGTAGGCATATCCGCCGCGCTGAGCCCGACGGTATGCTTCCTTCAGTGCGTTTCCTCCGAGAAACGGCATGGTGCGGCACCTCCCAAGGCTTCCGGTACAAAGACCTGGGTAGTCTACTCCCTGCGAGAGGGGGGGCAAATCCTTCGAGAGCGGGGGGGGCAACAAGTGCGCCGCGTTCCTTGACAAGCGCAATCACGCTGGCGAAAGTGTCGCGCACGGAAATCGCTGCTTGTCGCGCAGAGCGCAGACGAGGCGTCTGCTTTTCGAGTGCTGCAGACGCAGGGGGGCTTCATGGAAAATCGGGAAGCGATCGAGAGGCAGTGCGTCAACGCGTTGCGATTCCTGGCGGTCGACGCGGTCGAGCGGGCGAATTCGGGACACCCAGGCCTCCCGTTGGGGGCCGCTCCGGTCGCCCACGTCCTCTGGTCGCGCTTCCTGCGACACGATCCACGCGATCCGCGCTGGCCGGATCGGGATCGGTTTTTGCTCTCAGCCGGGCATGGCTCGGCGCTCCTCTACGCGCTCGTGCACCGCCATGGTTACGATCTGCCTCTCGCGGAACTGAGAGCATTTCGCCAGTGGGGGAGCAAGGCGCCCGGACACCCTGAGAGTCACCTCACTCCCGGCGTCGAAGTCACGACCGGGCCGCTCGGCCAAGGGATCGCCAACGCCGTCGGCCTCGCGATCGCCGAACGCCATCTTGCCGGGGTCTTCAACCGCCCGGGACACGAGATCGTGAACCATCGCACGTTCGCCCTCGCCGGCGACGGCGATTTCATGGAGGGAATCTCCTACGAAGCGTGCGCGCTCGCGGGGCACCTCCGCCTCGGCCGGCTCGTCGTCGTCTACGACTCGAACGACATCTGCCTCGCCGGCACGACGTCCCTGTCCACGTCTGAGGACGCTGCGGCGCGCTTTGCGGCCGCCGAGTGGTCCGTCGAGACCGTCAGGGACGGGAACGATCTCCGAGCGATGGAGGCCGCGCTCCGTTCGGCCGTTGCGACGGACGACCGCCCGCACCTCCTCATCGTGAAGACGACCATCGGCTACGGCGCGCCGACCCGGCAGAACACGTACAGCGCGCACGGATCGCCCCTCGGAAAGGAGGAAGTCGCCGCGGCGAAGCGCGCGCTCGGTTGGCCGGAGGCCCCGGAGTTCTTCGTCCCCGACGACGTGCGAACGCGATTCGCCGAGATCGCGCGCGCCGGCGCGGACGCTCACAAGGAGTGGCAGGGGCGCTTCGACGCCTATCGCAGCGCGCAGCCCGAACTCGCCTCGGAGTTCGACCGCCGTGCAAACGGTCGGCTGCCGTCAGGCTGGGGCCGCGAGCTACCCACCTTCGACGCGGACCCCAAGGGCCTTCCAACGCGGAAGGCATCCGAGACGATTCTCCAGGCGGCGGCGACCGCCCTGCCCGAACTCCTCGGCGGCTCGGCCGACCTCAACCCGTCGACGCTGACCTGGCTCAAGGGCCGGGGGGACTTCGAACACCCGGGCACACGTCCAGCGGACGTCCAGGGCGCCGTCGGGGGACCGTGGGACTACACCGGACGGAACCTCCACTTCGGCGTACGCGAGCACGCGATGGGAGCCGTGGCCAACGGCCTCGCGGCGCACGGTGGGATTCTCCCGTACGCCTCGACGTTCCTCGTCTTCTCCGACTACTTGCGGCCGGCGATCCGCGTCGCGGCGCTCGCCGGCTACCGCACGATCTTCGTCTTCACGCACGATTCCATCGGGGTCGGCGAAGACGGCCCGACGCATCAGCCGATCGAGCAGATCGCCAGCTTGCGTCTGATCCCGAACCTCCTCGTGTTGCGGCCGGCGGACGCGAACGAGACGGTCGAGGCTTGGCGTTTGGCGATCGAACGCGCCGGCGGGCCCACGGTCCTCGCCCTGTCGCGGCAGGCACTGCCGACGTTCGACCGCACCGAGGTCGCCGCGGCAACCGGGGTGCGCCACGGAGCCTACGTCCTCTGGGAGTCCCATCCGTCGCCGCACCTCTTGCTCATCGCGTCGGGCTCAGAGGTCTCGCTCGCGCTCGATGCCGCCCGGCGCCTTGCTGCCGACGGTGTCCGCACCCGCGTCGTGTCCATGCCCAGTTGGGAACTCTTCGAACAAGAGGCGGAGACCTATCGCACGAGCGTCCTTCCCGCCGACGTTACGGCCCGCGTCTCGATCGAGGCCGGGCGCACAACGGGCTGGGAGCGCTACGTCGGCCCACGCGGCGTCGCGATCGGAGTCGATCGATTCGGCTCGAGCGCGCCGGGTCCCGAGGTCTTCTCGCACTTCGGTATCACGGTCGAAGCGATCGTGCAGCGCGCGCGAGGCATCCTCAAGATCTAGACCCCATCGGAGGTGAGCATGCTCCGCAACTATGCGGCCGCAGTCCGCGGCTTCTCCACGAACGCCCGCCTCTACTTGGGGACGTCGCTTCTCGTGGGGTTCAGCACCGGCCTCCTCTACCTCCTGTTCAACCTCTATGTCCTGTCGCTCGGCTACGACCAGGCCTTCGTCGGGCTTCTCGCCAGCCTGCCCGCGCTCGTCACCGCGGCCGCAGCGGTGCCTGCCGGGATCTTCCTGCCGCGCTTGGGGTACCGAAGAGCGCTCCTGACCGGGCTTGCCGTGTACGGGATGGCCCAGCTCGCCTGGGTCCTCTACCCGACGCGCCCGATCCTCATCCTCGCGTCGATCGTGTCGGGTCTCGGCGGCGTCCTCATCTCCGTTGTCGCTTCACCCCTCATGGTTGCCGTCAGCACGGAAGAGACGAGGACGCACTTGTTCGGCGTGCAGTTCGCACTCAACACGTTCGCTTCGGTCGTCGCCAGCTTCCTCGGAGGCCAACTCACGAAGGTCCTCGGAGTCGGCGCGGCCGGCGCAAGCGCCGGCTACCGGGGCGTCCTCCTGATGGCCACGGCCGTGGCGCTGCTCGCCTTCATCCCCATCCTGCGCCTGCGCGGCATGGCGCCCGTGCCGCATGCCCAGCGGCCGCCGCGCGGTCATTGGCGCCCGTATCGACCGCTTCTCGAGAGACTCGTCGCGATTCAACTCGTCGCGTCACTCGGAGCCGGGATGACGATGCCGTTTCTGAACGTCTTCTTCCGGCTGCGCTTCCACGCCTCCGACGCGACGCTTGGCGCACTCTTCGCCGCTTCCTCGTTGCTCACCGGGTGCGCCGGGATCATCGCCCCGTGGGCGGCGGGGAAGCTTGGCAAGGTGCGCGCCATCGTCCTCAGCCAGGCGTTGTCCATCCCGCTTCTTCTGGCGATGGGCCTCGTCCCTGTCTTCGGCCCGTCCGCCGGGAGCTTCCTCGTGCGCACCGCGCTGATGAACATGAGTTCCCCGGTGTTCTCCGCCTACTCCATGGGCATCGTTCCGAGGAACGTTCGCCCGCTCGCCGCAAGCCTGCTGATGCTCGCCTGGAACGGGGGGTGGGCGATCTCCGCGTGGATCAGCGGCCGCGTGCAGCTCGCCGCCGGGTTCACGCCGCTGTTCATCATCACGGCGACGCTGTACTCCACCTCGATTGTCATGACGTACGCCTTCTTCCGGCACGTCGGGGAGTCGACCGAGGCGGAGCACGCGGCCGTCCAGAGCGCCGAAGCACTGCGCTCGATGACGCAACGCCGCGAGGAGTAGCCCCCGTCCGCAGGCCCGAAGGCCCCTACATTCGCGGTTCCGGCGGGGTCTCGGGAACGGAGGGCGGAGCGACGTGGAATCGCCCGATCGTCCGATAGCGCGCATAGCGGCGCGCAGCGCGCTCCTCGGCCGGCGTCGCCTCCAACTCGCGGAGTCGGCGCGCGAGCTCATCCTTGAGGGCGCTCGCCGTCTTGATGGGGTCCTTGTGCGCTCCACCGAGCGGCTCCGGGACGATGCCGTCGACGAGCCCGAGGCCCAGGAGTCGATCGGCCGTCAGCTGCAACGCTGCGGCGGCGTCCTTCGCCTTGTCCTTGTCCTTCCACAGAATGGACGCCGCGCCTTCCGGAGTGATGACCGAGAAGATGGCGTTCTCGAGCATGAGAACGCAGTCGGCAAGACCAATGGCCAACGCGCCTCCTGATCCGCCCTCGCCGATGACGACGGCCACCGTCGGAACGCGGACCCCGGCCATCGCTTGCAGGCTCTCGGCGATCGTCGCCCCGACGTTCTGCTCCTCGGCCTCGAGGCCCGGGTACGCGCCCGGCGTATCGATCAAGGAGATCAGAGGGAAACCGAACCGGCCGGCCAACTCGATCGCGCGCCGCGCCTTGCGAAATCCCTGCGGGCGCGGCATTCCGAAGAAGCGCTCCTTGTTCTCCTCGGTCGTCCTTCCCTTCTGCTGGGCGAGGATGACGACCGGGCGGCCGTCCAGCCGTGCCAGCCCGGCCAACAGCGCGCGATCGTCCCCGGTCACACGGTCGCCGCGCAGCTCATAGAACCCCTCGAAGACCATCTCGAGGTAGTCGAGCGCATACGGCCGCTTCGGGTGGCGCGCCAGTTTCACGCGCTCCCAGTCGTTCAGGTTCGCGTAGAGCTTCTGCCGCAAGTGCTGAAGCTTCTCTTCGAGCTTCGCGATCTCCTTGGATAGGTCGATGCCTTCGACCGCGTTCAGCTGCCGCAACTCCTCGATCTTCGTTTCCAGGAGGTCCAACGTTCGCTCGTCGCTCATCGCGCCCCCACGAAGAAGCCGAGGGCCAGGGCAAGTTCCTCGCGCAACTCCTCGCGCCGCACGACGCGGTCGATCTGCCCCCGTTCGAGGGCGAACGTCTCGGTCTGAAAATGCTCCGGCAGATCCTGCGAAATCGTCTGTTGAATAACGCGGCGTCCCGCAAATCCGATGAGCGCGCCCTTCTCGGCAATGAGGATGTCGCCCAGCGAGGCGATCGACGCTTGGACTCCTCCCGACGTGGGGTACGTCATGACCGAAATGAACGGCAGCCCTGCCTCGGCGAGGCGTCGTCGCACGATGACGGTCTTTGCCATCTGCAGGAGAGAGAACATCCCTTCCTGGATGCGCGCCCCGCCGGACGACGACACGAGAACGAACGCCCGCCGCTCCGCGATCGCCGCCTCCATCGCGCGACAGATGTGCTCCCCCATCACCGACCCCATGCTGCCGCCGATGAAGCGGAAGTCCATCACGCCGAGGACGACGGGGAGGCTCTGGATCGTCCCACGGCCGATGACGATCGCATCGAGAAGCGACGTCTTTTCCTGCGCCTCGCGCAGCCGCTGGGTGTACGGTTGGTTGTCGGCGAACCCGAGCGGATCGTCGGTAACGATCGGCTCCGTCAGGTTTTCGAACGAGCCGGGGTCGACGAGCGAGTCGATCCGTTCCTGAGCCGTGAGGAAGAAGTACTCCCCGCAGTTCGGGCAGACGTTGTTGTTCTCGCGAACCCGCCGCTTGAACACGAGTTCGCCGCACGACTTGCACTTCATCCACAGGCTGTCGTCGGCCTCGCGATCAACTCGGATTCGCAAGTACTGCCGCTCTTTGAACAGCGACATGCCTATTCTCCCCCCCGCCGTTGGCGCCGAGTACCGCTCTCTCGCCGCCGAAAGACGCTGCGGCTCCAAGCGCGAAAGCCGGTCCTCACCTCTGAGGTCTGCTTCTCGCCCGCCGCGGCCCCTCCTGAGAGCACCGAGCCGCTCGACACGAACATCGAAATCGCGTCTTCGACCGACATATCGAGCGGCTTCACCGACCGCCGCGGGACGACAAACACTCGTCCGCTGAGCGGATTAGGGACGTTGGGAAGGTAGACGACGACGCACTCCTCGCCGACGGCCTCCTGCAGCTTGCCAGGATTCTCGTTGGTCACAACGCCTACAGCATACGTCCCGGGCTGAGGAAACTCGAACAAGACCACCTGCTTGAACGCGTCCGTCCGGTTCCTGCCAAGCACGGCGTTCACGAACTGCTTGAACGTCCCGAACATCCTTCGAACGCCCGGAACGGCGAAGAACAGGCTCTCGAAGTAGTACTGCAGCGCCCGTCCGATGAAGTTGCGCGTGATGACGCCGATGACGAGGACGAGAACCACGAGAAGAGCGATGCCGAGTCCGGGAATCCAGTGCCCGACCGCGCGCTCGATGGCGTCGCCGATCGGCCGCCCGCGGCCGAGGAGGCCGTCCAGCGCGACGTAGAGCACCCACAGGATGTAGACCGTGGCACCGATGGGCAGGAGAGCAACAAGACCGCTCACGAAGGTCGCCCGGAGCCACCGTAAGAACCTCTTCATGTCCCCCCCCCCCACGGCTGCCTCCCGGCGGCCGCGCGCGACAACTGCCAGATCGAACGTGAGCGCCCGCCGGCACTCCGCGCTGGGCATTGGCCCGCACGTCGGACACCGCGTGGGGATTATAGAGATTCCCGTATGATAGGGACATGACGATCCGACGGGCGAGCGTCGTGCGATCAGGTGCCTTCGTCGCCCTCGCGCTCCTCTTCCTCTACGCCGGCGCAGTGGGCTTCCGCGTTCTCTACCCCGCGGAACGGATCGACCTCGTTCGCGCCGCGGCTACGGCCGCCGGCCTCGATCCGGCCCTCGTGTGCTCCGTCGTACGCGCCGAGAGCCGTTCCCACGCAGACGCCGTATCGTCGCGCGGCGCCGTCGGCCTGATGCAGCTGATGCCGGACACGGCTGACTGGATCGCCCAGCGCCTCGGACTCGCGACGCCCGATCTCTACGATCCGGAGACGAACTTGCGTCTCGGAACCTGGTATCTGCGCTACCTCGTCGACCGATACGGCCGCGTCGACCTTGCGCTCGCCGCCTACAACGCCGGCCCGTCGCGCGTCGACCAGTGGGTGACCGCTGGACAGACGGCCTTCGCCGAGACCGCCGCCTTTGTCCGCCGCGTCCTCCGCGCCGTGCCGGTGTATCGCGTCGTCCTCGGCACGCCGATTCTCGTCCAGATCACGCCTTCGCTCTTGTTCTAGCGTTGCAGGTCGCGGGCCGTTGGGCTAGCATCAGACCCAGTTTTCACACCGCACAACAGGAGGTTCCAACGTGTCGGAGGCGAAACAGTGGGTCAAGAAGGACCCAAAGCGTGAGAACGTCTTCTGGCCCACAGACGAACTGAAGAAGCGAGCGTGGGTCTCGGACGAGGCGATCTACAAGACGGCGGCGGCGGATCCCGTCGCGTTCTGGTCCAAGCAGGCCGAGGAGCTCCACTGGTTCAAGAAGTGGGACAAGGCCTACGATCCCACTCCTTATGCCTACAAGTGGTTCGTCGGCGGCAAGATCAACCTCTCCTACAACTCGCTCGACCGGCACGTCCTGGCCGGGCACGGCGATCGGGTCGCCATCATCTGGGAGCCCGAGCCGCTCACAGAGAAGGCCGTCCACATCACGTACAAGGAACTCCACGAGCGGGTGTGCAAGTTCTCGAACGGCCTCAAGTCGCTCGGCGTGAAGAAGGGCGACCGCGTCGGCATCTACCTGCCGATGATCCCTGAAGCTGTCATCGCCATGCAGGCCTGCGCGCGCATCGGCGCACCGCACAGCGTCGTGTTCTCGGCCTTCAGCCCGGAGTCGCTGCGCGACCGCCTGGACGATGCCGGCGCCAAGGTACTCATCACCGCTGACGGCTACTACCGCCGCGGCAAGCCGATCGACCTCAAAAAGGCCGCCGAGCAAGGCGCTGAGGGGACAAAGGTTGAGAAGATCGTCGTCGTGAAGCGCCTCGACGGCTCGGCGCCCATGAAGGCCGGGCGCGACGTGTGGTACCACGACCTCATCGCCAAAGCGTCGGCCGATTGCCCCGCTGAGCCGCTCGACGCCGAGCACCTGTCGTACCTCCTCTACACGTCGGGAACGACGGGCAAGCCGAAGGGCATCATGCACACGACCGGCGGCTACGCCGTCCAGTCGTACGCGACCGCCAAGTGGAACTTCGATCTCCACCCCGGCGACGTGTTCTGGTGCACGGCCGATGTGGGCTGGGTTACCGGCCACACGTACATCAACTACGGCCCGCTCATGAACGGCGTCACGTCGTTCATGTACGAGGGCTCGCCCGACATGCCCGACTACGGCCGCATGTGGGACATGGTCCAAAGGCACAAGATCACGCAGCTCTACACCGCGCCCACGCTGATCCGCATGTTGATCAAGCAGGGCGACGAGTGGCCAACGAAGTACGACCTCTCGAGCCTCCGCCTACTGGGCACGGTCGGCGAACCGATCAACGTCGATGCCTGGATGTGGTACTTCGAGAAGATCGGCGGCGGGCGCTGCCCGATCATCGACACGTGGTGGCAGACGGAGACCGGCGCGAACATGGTCAACAACCTGCCCGGCATCGGGCCGTTCATCCCGACCGTCGCCGGACGCGGGTTCCCGGGCATCATCGGCGACATCCTCGACTCGGGCGGCCAGCCGACCAAGGTCGGTGAGGGCGGCTACCTCGCGATCTATGCTCCCTTCCCGCCGGCCCTGACGCGCGGCATCTACGGCGACATGGATCGCTTCAAGAACCAGTACTTCTCCGACTACGGCCCGGAGCGCTACTTCACCAGCGACGGCGCCCGCAAGGACGAGATGGGCAACTTCCGCATCACCGGGCGCGTCGACGACGTCATGAACGTCGCCGGTCACCGCCTGGCGACGGCCGAGGTTGAGAGCGCGCTTGCGCAGAACGACAAGGTCAGCGAAGTGGCCGTCGTCTCCAAGCCGCATGATCTGAAGGGCGAGGTTCCGGTGGCGTTCGTCCTCCTGCGCAAGGGCATCGAGCCGTCCGAGGAAATCCGCAAGGACCTCCTAGCGACGGTCAACCGCGTCATCGGACCCACGGGGCGGCCGGAGGAGATCATCTTCGTGCACGACGTGCCCAAGACGCGGAGCGGCAAGATCATGCGCCGCATCCTGAAGTCCCTCGTTCGCGATGAACCGATCGGCGACCTGACGACGCTCCTGAATCCAGAAACCGTCGACGAACTGAAGAAGGCTGTCGGGTACAAGGGCTAGGGACCGTGCCTCGCACCGGCACGTAGGAAAGTCTATGAGGGGCGGCGCGGCCGCCCCTCTCTCTTCGGGGGAGGGGACGATGAGTACAGCGGAGAAAGAGACTCGGCTCGAGACGTCGCGATGGTCGTATGTGGCCGTCGGATTCCTGATCAACATCTGCCTCGGCGCGGTGTACGCGTTCAGCGTGTTCCGCCCGCCGCTGCAGAAGTTGTGGGGAATCACGGCGACACAGGCAGGGTTGCCGTTCATGATCTTCCTCGGCACGTTCGCGCTCGGCATGGCGCTGGCCGGCCCGCTGGTCGAGAAGTGGGGACCGCGCAAGACGAGCCTTCTCGGCGGCGCGTTGGTCGGTGCCGGTTGGATCCTGTCCGGTTTCTCGCCAAACATCTGGATCTTGACCCTGCTCTACGGAGTCGTCGGAGGCAGCGGCGTTGGCGTGATGTATGGCTGCCCGATCGCCGTCTCCGGCAAGTGGTTCCCGGACAAGAAGGGCCTCGCTGTCGGGCTCACCGTCATGGGATTCGGGCTTTCGGCCCTCATCCTCGCGCCGATCGCCGACTCGCTGATTGGGTCGATGGGCGTCGTCCGCACGTTCACCGTGCTCGGCGGCGTCTTCCTCGTCCTGTTGCTCGTGTTGGCGCTGCCGCTCCGATTCCCGCCGCAGGGCTGGGCGCCGAAGGGCTGCGAGCCCGCGGGCCGCGGGTCCGCGGCGGGCAAAGGCAAGGCGCCCGTCTGCGTCTTCGGAGACCTCGATCGCGGGCAGATGGTCAAGCGCGGAACCTTCCACGCTCTGTGGGGCTGCTACACCATCGCTTGTCTGGCGGGCCTGATGTCGATCGGCATCGCCAAGCCGTTCGGACTCGAGGTCGCCGGAGTCAGCGGCTCGTTGGCCACACTTGCTGTG
>CAIOLV010000158.1 GCA_903859225.1 uncultured bacterium | reverse complement strand
GAAGTTCGGCCGCTACGCGGTCGACGTCAGCGCCGTGGAGAGAATCGGCGTCCCGGCGATTCTGCGCGCCGTCGCAGAGAAGGATCTTGTCGTCATCGACGAGATCGCACCGATGGAGCTCCGTGCTGCGGGATTCGTCGCCGCGGTGGAACGCGCTCTCGCTAGCGACAAGGCGCTGCTCATCGCCACCCATGCCAACGCCACACATCCCGTCGCCGATCGCGCGCGACAGGAACTCCGCCTCGTGCGGGTGCGCCTCGGGAATCGGGACGCGCTCGTGGACACCGTCGCCGCGCTTCTTCGCGGCGACGACTTGCCGGATCCCACGCCCGAGGCGACGCCGAAGCCTATGGCGTAGGCTAGGCCGAAGCCGGCGGCTTCGCCGCCTTCCAGTCCTTGAGGAACCGCTCGATGCCCGCGTCCGTGAGCGGATGGCGGAACAGCTGCTTCAGGATGGCATGCGGCACCGTCGCGATCTCCGCGCCAAGCGCTGCCGCTTCGAACACGTGCCGCGGATGCCTCACGCTGGCGACGATGACCTCGGTGGGGAAGACGTAGTTCTGCAAGACGTCGAGGATGTCGCTCACCATGTCCATGCCCCCGCCGCCGACGTCGTCGACGCGGCCGACGAACGGCGAGACGAACGACGCACCGCACTTCGCGGCAACGAGCGCCTGGTTCGCCGAAAAGACGAGCGTCACGTTGGTGCGAACCTTGTCCGCGGACAAGGCCTGAACGGCCTTCATCCCTTCCTCGGTCATCGGCACCTTGATGACGACGTTCGGGTGGATGCGGGCGAGCGCACGTCCCTCGCGCACCATGTCGTCGGCGACGAGCGACATCACCTCGGCGCTGACCGGGCCGTCGACGAGCTCGCAGATCCGCGCAATCGTCTCCTCGAACGGCACCTTCTCCCGCGCGACGAGTGAAGGGTTCGTCGTCACGCCGTCGACCAGCCAAGCCAGATCGCGAATCTCGTCGAGATTCGCGGAATCGATGTACAGCTTCATACGACCTCCCGGCTCGAAGTGCGCGTTGGCACGCGTGCCTCGTCGCGTGCGAAGTTCCGCAAGCGGCGCGCCGCGAGTGTAGCGGGTCTCCTTTCCACGAGCCACCGTGCTTGAAGCCCCACGGCACGAACGGTACGGTATCGCGTCAGGGAGGCAACATGGCGTACGACGCATTGATCATCGGAGGCGGACCTGGCGGCTACGTGTGCGCGCTGCGCTCGGCACAGCTTGGGCTCAAGGTCGCTTTGGTCGAGGAGAAGGAGCTTGGCGGCGTGTGCCTTCATTGGGGATGCATCCCGACCAAAGCGCTGTACGCCGCGACGCGCCTCATGCATCAGGCGGCGACGGCGGGAGAGATGGGCATCGCCTTTGCACCCCCGACCCTCGACCTGCCCCGCCTCGCGGCGTGGAAGGGGAGCGTCACGGCGCGCCTCGCCGGCGGGATCGTCGACCTGATGAAGGCAGCTGACATCGACGTCGTGCGCGGCCGAGGTCGCCTCGTCGGACCTCGCAAGGTCGCCGTGTCGACCGGTGGGAACCTGCGCGCGGACCGGATCGTCCTTGCGACGGGATCCCGCCCGATCGAGATCAGTGGGTTTCCGTTCTCCCATCCCCGCATCTGGTCGTCGGACGATGCGCTCCGCCTCGACGAGATCCCGCAGCGCCTGGCGGTGATCGGCGGAGGCGTCATCGGCGTGGAGTTGGCTGCGATCTACCGGAGGCTCGGGAGCGAAGTGTTCGTCATCGAGCTCCTGCCCGACATTCTCGCGGCCCTCGGGCTCGACCGGCGGGCCACGGCTGTCGTGAAGCGCGGCCTGACGACCGCCGGAGTCCGCATCCTGAACGGGGTGAGCGCCGCGTCCTTCGCGGAAGAAGGAGACGGCCTCACCATCACGCTCAGCGACGGGAGCACGCTCGACGCCGATCGCGTCCTCGTCGCTGTCGGCCGTCGCCCGAACTCATCGGACGTCGGCCTCGACAAGATCGGCGTCGAACCCGACCGCCGCGGCGCGATCCCCGTGAGCGGGCGCTGCGAGACGTCGGCTCCCGGCGTATACGCCATTGGGGACGTCGTCCCAGGTCCGATGCTGGCGCACAAAGCGTCGGCCG
>CAIOLV010000157.1 GCA_903859225.1 uncultured bacterium | reverse complement strand
GTCGTCGCGACGCGGAGCGCGGATGCTCCACCCTGCGGGCCAGTTCCCGTCTATCTTCTGCACTTCGTCTCTGGGCATAGGGGGAGTCTAGCTCATGCACGTCTCGGCACCGTCGCGCCTCGGCCGAAGAAGGATGTGAGAGCGCGTACCGGACCTCGAGAGCGGCGGCGGTGAGCGCCGCGATTCCTCGTGTCAATAGCGGGCGTGGCTGCCGCCCGGACAGAGGAGACGTATTTCGAGTTCTCAGCTCGCGAGGACGGTCTCCGGGCGCAGCTCCTTTTCGTAGGCCATCGATTGGCGGATGGACTGCATACCGGCGCGCTCGTACACCTCGAGGGCTCCGGTCGCGTTGCCCGTGTCGACGTCGAGCTCGACGGCCGCATACCCACGCCGGTGGAACTCAGCGAACGCGTCTTGCAGGAGAGCGAGCCCGATGCCGCGCTTCCGATGTGAGGTGCTGACGCCGAGTGCGTTGACGTAGCCGCGCGTTGCATCACCGGCGATGTGCCCGCTGCACAGGGCGATCCCGGCGAGTCCGTCCCGTTCGACGGCGAGGAACCACAGCGTCGGGTCGAACCGGGCGCCCTCGTGCTCGATGTCCTCGCGGAACCCGGCGACCACGGTGTCGAAAGGGATCTCGACGAAGCCGCGCTGGTCGCGCCATGTCTCAAGATAGAGAAAGGCGATCGCCTCGAGGTCTGCGCCGACGTCCGCGGTCCGGACGGAGACGCCTTTCGGCCACACGGCCGGCGACAGAGGCGCGGCGAGGTCGGCGCGCATGCGGTTCGTGACCCGTACGACCTCGAACCCGGCGCGTTCGAGCGCGGCGCGCCGAGCGCTGTCGCGCGAAGAGGCGCGGCACGCGGCGATGACGCGCCGCCCGTCGGACGCAAGAGTCACGAGTTCCTGCGCGCGCTCGAGGCCCCAACTGTGGAGCCGATCCCAGAGCTCGCTTCGGTCTTCGTAGAGGGGGTGCACGACAGCGGAGGGGACGAACTCCGAGTACGGCTCGCCGGGGTTCATCACGCTGGCCATTCCGGCCACTGTATCGTCCGCGTCGAGCACGAGGCGGGTGTCGGTCGCGAGGCTGAATCGCGGGCTTGTCCACCAGGACTCGACGCTCTGACGCGACCGTGCGCTCTCCCCGTAGGGCGTCCGCGCCCGTGCGTCGAACAGCTCGAGCACACGGTCGATATCGTCCATCCGCGCAGCGCGCGCCGTCCACCCAACCGGGAGTGATTCGATCCTCATGTGGGTCACCCTCTCTGTGGGGAAACCGGTCCCGCCCGCTCTCCCGGTTCCCGTTGCACTGAGCCGCTTCTGCGCGGCTTTCGAGAGTGAGTGTGTCGCGTCGGGCAGATGGTTCAGTCGGCGACGGACCTCGCGTGGGGACGACAGGATGGCGGCCGCAGAATCGGACCGGAGGGCGGTACACTGAGAGACGGCGCCCGGACAGTGGCGCTCGCGGTCTCGATGACGGGTTGTGTTCGATTCGACCGTCGTCTCGGCAAGGCAGGTGGGAGGAAGTGGATGCCTGAGGAAGATCTGCGCTGGCGGGGGGAGCTCGAGAACGGGGAGCTGAACGCGCTGCACGCGGAGGCATTCGGCCACCCCGTCCTGCCGATTGACTGGGCCGGCCAGGTCCGCGCGCACAGTCTCGGCTGGGTGACCGCTCGCGATGGTGCGAAGCTCGTTGGGTTCGTGAATGTGGCCTGGGATGGTGGCGTGCACGCCTTCATCCTTGACACGATGGTCACCGCAGCGTCGGAGAGGCGAGGCATTGGCACGCGCCTCGTCGCGGCGGCCGAGGCCGAAGCACGTGCGGCGGGGTGTGAGTGGCTGCACGTCGACTTCGACGACCACCTGCGGGCGTTCTACTTCGACGCCTGCGGATTCAGGATCACGCCCGCCGGCGTGATCGCGCTCGTCCGCTAGTGGCCGCGCCTCTAGCCGCCTACTCCGTCGCGCCGCTGCTGTGGTAGAGTGGCGCCGAGAGAGAACCGGACAGTGAGTTGAGGCGAGTGGTTCGCGAACGCGCGTGAGAGAAGGCCGTGCCGGAGGATGACGCGATGAAGACGAAAGCAGGTCTGTGGATCGACCACAAGAAGGCCATCGTCGTGAAGATCACGGATCGGGGGGAAGAGGTCACGATGACGGTGTCTGGAGTGGAGCGGCAGTTGCGCCGCTCGGGCGATTCGCCTCTCAAAGGGGCCTACGAATCGCAGAATGTGCCCGCCGACGACCGCCGTCAGAGCTCGCTCACGAGCCATCTCAACTCGTACTACGACGCAGTGATCGCTGTCCTCGGGGATGCGGAATCGATTCTCGTCTTCGGCCCCGGCGAAGCGAAGGGCGAGCTGAAGAAGCGCCTTGAGAAGGACCATCGGGGCGGCCGCATCGCCGCGATGGAGACCGTCGACCGAATGACGAATCGTCAGGTCGCCGCCAAGGTGCGACAGCACTTCGCCGCATAGCTTGGGGAGTCTCCGCGATCGATCCGGAGCACTAGCAGACTGCGCCTCTGTGGCGCTGTGTTGCGGGCCCTACTCGCTGTGGGTAGCATCGCGGCTTGTCGACGCCTGAATCTCGCACGCCGCTCTGGCGCGCCATCGCGCCGGGCTTTTTCTCCGGTCGGGGCCGTATCGGCCCATCGGATAGCGTTCGCATGAGACCGTTGGAGGCTCGCATGAACCGCGGTGCTCCTCTCGATCGATTGTCGATCTCCGATGCTCCAGCCAAAGAGGAACAGGCACTCATCT
>CAIOLV010000156.1 GCA_903859225.1 uncultured bacterium | reverse complement strand
GCGCCCCATGGCGCCCTCCACGTTGTCGCCGAACACCCAGAGATAGAGCATGTTCCCGAGGACGTGGAGGAGCCCGCCGTGGAGAAACATCGACGTGATCAACGTCAACCAGATTGGGACGGGGATCGTCGGCGGGAGATCGCGGCCGCTCGAGACCTCGGCCGGGACGAGGCCGTACTGCATAACGAACGCGTCGGCCGCCGCGACAGGGTAGTGGACAGTATCCCCCGTCGACCGCACGTAGGCGTTGTACGTCCGCGCGTCGAGGACCGGGGGAGTCAAGTGCGCCTCGGACCACGGCCGAAGGTCGATGAGCACGGCGGGACGGTTCCCAAGATACCCCTGATAGAGGAAGACGAGGAGATTGAGGACGATCAGGGTCACGGTCACGATCGGAAAGCGTTGACTGCGCAGCGCGTCGCGAATCGGGATCATGGCGGCATGGTAGCGAGGGCACCACGGGCCGGCAAACGATTGACCCAGTCTCTTCGGGCACTACACTGTGCACTGCGTAGGGAGGTTGCATGGAGCTATTGAAGAAGCTGACGGAAGCCACGGGCGTCCCGGGGTACGAAGGTCCCATTCGCCGGGTGATTCTCGATGCGCTGGCCGGGCACGTCGACTCGGTCGACGTGGACCTCCTCGGCAACGTCATCGCGCACAAGGCCGGAAGGGGGCCTGTCGTCGCGCTCGCGGGGCACATGGATGAGATCGGATTCCTCGTCTCTCACATTGAAGAGAAGACCGGCTTCTTGCGCATCCAGCCGCTCGGCGGCTTCGATCCCGTCACCCTCGTCGCGCAGCGCGTCGTGGTGCACGCGCAAGGCGGCGATCTCGTCGGTTGCATCGGGCGCAAGCCGATCCACATTCTGACGGATGACGAGAAGAAGAAGCCCGTGGAGATCAACGATCTGTTCATCGACGTTGGACTGCCCGGTGCGGAGGTCGCAGAGCAGGTGGCGGTCGGCGACGTGGTCACGATGAAGCAGGACTTCGTGGCGTACGGCGACGTCGTCTCCGGAAAGGCGATCGATGACCGTGTCGGCGTGTACGTTGCTCTTGAGGCGATGAAGCGAGCCAAGAAGCTCTCCTGCGATCTGTACTTCGTTGCCTCGACGCAGGAGGAGGTCGGCGTCCGCGGCGCGACGGTCGCCGGGTACAGGATTCACCCGCAGATCTCGATCGCACTCGACGTGTGTATCGCGGCCGACATGCCGGGCGTCCCCGAGCGCGACCAGGTCTCGCAGATGCGAAAGGGCGTCGCCATCTCGCTCAAGGACGCACGGTCGATTTCGCATCCCGGCTTGGTGCGCGCGTTCCGCGACCTCGCGGAGAAGCGGAAGATCCCGTACCAGATGACGCTGTCGGCGCGAGGTGGAACGGATGCCGGCGCGATGCAACTCGCGCGCGACGGGTCCGCCGCGATCACCCTGTCGATCCCGACACGCTACGTGCACTCCGTCGTGGAGATGGTCCACGTGGCGGACATTGAGGCGACGATTGCATTGCTGGCCGCATTCCTCGAGACGGCCAACAAGGTGGACCTGTCAGGATGACGCGCCGCACGCTATTCCGCGATTTCGATGTCGTCGTGACGATGGATGCCGCCGGGCGGGAGATTCCCGGCGGCTTCGTTCTGGTCGAGGGGAACCGCGTCGTCCGCGTCGGCGAGGACCCGGCCGGCATCCGCGCCGACGAGGTCGTGCGCGGGGACGGGAAGGTCCTCCTGCCCGGGTTCGTGAACACACACCATCATCTGTACCAGTCGCTCTTCCGCTGCGTTCCGGGAGCCGCGAATGCCGAGCTGTTCCAGTGGCTCGTCTTCTTGTACAAGCGCTGGAAAGGGATCGACGAGGAGGCCGCGCGCGTATCGGCGGCCGTAGCGTCCAGCGAGCTCCTGCTTTCCGGGGCGACCACGACGTCCGATCACTGCTATCTCTTCCCGCGTGGCGGAGGAGCGATTCTCGACGCCGACATCGAGGGAGCGCAGCTGGCGGGGATCCGCTTCCACCCCTGCCGTGGTTCGATGTCGCTGTCCGAGAAGGACGGCGGGCTCCCGCCGGACAGCGTGGTGCAAACAGAGGCCGAGATCCTCGCCGACTGCCGCCGCGTCATCGAGCGATACCACGATCCCGAGCCTCTCGCGATGCTTCGGATTGCGCTGGCGCCCTGCTCGCCGTTCTCCGTGACCGCCGACCTGATGCGCGAGACGGTTGCTCTGGCAGAGGAGTACGACGTGCTGCTCCACACGCACCTTGCCGAAACGCAAGATGAGGAAGCTTACTGTCTGGAGCGCTTCGGACGGCGGCCGGTCGATCTCATGGAGGACCTCGGCTGGCTGCGTGACGACACCTGGTTCGCGCACCTCGTGGTGCTGAGCGAGGCGGACATCAAGAAGCTCGGTGCGGCCCGGGTCGGCATGGCGCACTGCCCGAGCTCCAACATGATCCTCGGATCAGGGATTGCACCGGTCGCCGAGATGCTCGACTCCGGCGTCCGCATTGGGCTGGCTGTAGACGGATCGGCAAGCAATGACAGCTCGAACATGATCCGCGAGGTGCGGCAGGCGATGCTTCTCCAGCGTGTCCGCTACGGGGCGAACGCTGTGTCCGCCCGTCAGGCTCTGCGCATGGCAACTATGGGCGGGGCGTCGGTGCTGCGTCGGGAAAGCGAGATCGGGTCGCTTGAGCCGGGCAAGGCGGCGGACCTCATCGCGTTCGACCTCACGGATGTCGCGTTTGCCGGCGCGGTCGCCGACCCGGTGGCCGCCGTCGTCCACTGCGCCGCGGACCGCGTCTCGCTCAGCATGGTCAACGGCGAGTGGCGCGTGCGCGATGGGCAGCTCGTCTCAAATGCGATCGCAGATCTCGTCGTGCGCCACAACGCGCTGTCCCGGCAACTGGTTGGACCATGATTCGCGTCCAGGTGGAGATCGGGTTCTCGTTTAAGCGTGAGTTGCCCGACGACTATCGCCAACTCGTCCTTCCCGACGGCGCGGAGGTCGGCGACGCGCTCCGCGCGCTGGCTGACCGCTTCCCCGCCATTGCGTCGCGCCTCTTCACCGAACGAGGGGAGATCCGCCGTGATGTCGGCGTGTTGATCAACGGGGGGAACGCGATCCGACGCGACGGCACGCACACATTCCTCTCCGATTCTGACCGGTTGACGCTCCTTCCCCCGGTCGGTGGAGGTTGACTCCGACCGGCATCGGCGGGGGCTAGAGTCGATCTGCGT
>CAIOLV010000155.1 GCA_903859225.1 uncultured bacterium | reverse complement strand
CCTCGTCGATCTCCATCGCCTTGGCCAGAGGCGTCACGTCAGTGAACCGCCCGAGACCGAGGCCGGCGCGAGCGTCGAGTCCCGGCTGGACGAGCCCCGTCGCCGCGGCTGCCTCCAAGCCACCGAACAGGAAGAAGATGCCCTCGCTCCATGGGTACAGACGGGCCGTTGACGCTCCGTGCCCAAGCCACGCCGTGGGAACGAAACCCGACAACGCGAGCTCACAGGAAGCCGCAACGGAAAGCCCTAGGTTCGGGGAGTCCGAGAGCCACTCATAGGTCGCAGCAAGCCGCCCCGAGTTCACATCGATGACCGGCGTCGCCGCATCATCGTAGTACCGATAGGCGAACGACAGCCGGGAGTCGGCCATCGCGCTTTCGACGGACCGGTACTCGCACAGAGACACAGCCGTGGTGGGAAGTGAGACACACGCTACAACGAAGAGCATCGCGCACAGCCGCCTCACGTCACCACCTCCCGAGCCCGCCCCCGGGCCGTGCCAAGTCTATGCCTGCAGGCGCCACGGAGCCAACCACGCCGCATCAGCCGACGCGGAGATGCGCTGCGTCAGCCGTCGTGCGGACGCAGCGCGCCCTCGAGGTGCGCGCCGTGTCCTCTCGTCCGTCCGGCCACAGCGCCCGGCCGGAACGCACCCGTGTCCGTTGCTCCCGGCGCTGCAGTCGGTATACTCTCACAACCTTCGGCGATCTGTGCCCGGAGGTCACCACACGAAACAAGGAGGCTTTCATGAGCGTAGTCACTTGTCAGTCTGTCGATACGGGCCTCCGGGGCCCGTCGACTCGATAAGCCGTCGCGGCCGTCTTTCCGCTTCGCCTTCACATTCGGTGCATCCACTTCTGCGCGTCCGCGCAGAGCGTGCCGCCGTCCGTAGCCGTTCGGGTTCAGTCGAACCTGAAGGGGGCAGTTCGGCGACTCATCTGTGGAAGCGCCTCCGATTCGCGAGGCGAACGGGGCGGTGAGAGACGTCAACCAGGGAAAGGATGCTGAGACCATGCTGTTCACGCGAGTGGACGCCATGACCATGGAGGTAGGAATGTACGACACGTATTCTTTGTATGGAACTGCTCAGGCTATCGCCGCCGAGCGAATCGCGCATGCGGAGCAGGAACGCGCCATTCTGCGCGCTCATCTTCGCAATCGCGCCGAGACGCGGCTGCAACGAGCCGTCGCCCTCGGACGACGCGACGGACTCGACTACGGCACCGTGGCGCGAGAACTCGCCACGCTGCTGAGCGATGGTAGGAAGAACTAGACGCAGGGGAGGCGGACCCTCTCCTTGGAACCCTTCGCGGCCCTTCCGAGGGCCGCTTTTTCTTTGCCCTGCGGCCGGTACAATCCACGCTTGTCCCGTGAGGGAATCCTGCCGAACAGCGGGAGTGGTTTCCGCGAGGAGATGCCCATGAAGGTGCTGGTCACCGGTCTGTTTGAACCCGCGGCCGTGTTCGTCATTCGCCGCCTCGGCGAGCTCGGCCACACGGTCGTGGCCGCAGAGGGCCATCGGCTGGCGTATGCCGCCTTCTCGAAGCACGTGAGCCGGCGCGTGCGCCTACCGAACATGCGCCACGATCCAGAGGGCTACGCGCGGGCCGTCCTCCGGGAACTCGAAACCGGCGAGTACGACGCCTACTTCCCGTCGTACGAAGAGATCATCCTCATGAGCTACTTCCGCAACCGCGTCCTCGCGGCCACGAAGACGGCCATGCTCGACACGCAGACGCTCCTCACGCTGCACGACAAGACT
>CAIOLV010000154.1 GCA_903859225.1 uncultured bacterium | reverse complement strand
TGCGAACATCCGTGCCGCTGCGGCACGCTGTCGTTGGCCGCCCGAGAGCTTGACCCCGCGGGGTCCGACGAGTGTGTCGAGCCCCTTCTCGAGCGACGCGACATCGTTTTCCAGGACGGCCAGTCTTAGCGTCTCCTCGAGCGCTTGAGCGTCCACCTCCCGTCCCATGAGGACATTGTCGCGCAGGGTGTCGCTGAAGAGCTGGGGCACTTGGGGGGTGTAGGCGCAGTGCGGGGGCACGAAGAACGTCGCAGGATCGGCGACGACGTGATCGTTCCACAGAACACGTCCCGACGTCGCGGGAAGGAGGCCGACAATCCCGCGGAGGAGGGTGGTCTTTCCCGACCCGATCCGGCCCGTGATGACCACGAACTCGCCGCGCGAAATAGTGAACGACACATCGCGGAGGCAGAAGCCCGGGGCGTCGCCATTGGGGCTCGACCCGTCGACGCAGAGGCGATCGATGGTCAGGCGCTCGAACGACGGCGCGGCCTCGACGTCCTGAACGGCCGAGGGAAGAGGCCCACCGAGATAGATGGGGTGGGGCGCGACGACCTCGTTGCGCGCGCCGCCGATCAGGACTGCCATGCGCTCGAGCGACACTCTCGCTTGCTGGAAGTGGATCAAGAAGTCGCCAAAGTCTGCCATGAACTCCGTGACGGCCCCCACGTAGGTGACGAAGAGCGCGAAGTCGCCCACCGTGAACGTGCCGGCCCGCAGCCCGTCCGCAGCGGCGAGGAGGATGAGCCCCGTGCTCAGGGTTGCGGCGTTCCAGAAGAACGAGTGGAACGACTGCGACAGGAGTCGGTCGCGCACGGCGGCGCGCAGTCGCACGCGGTTGAGCGCCTCGATGTGAGCGACGACGTGCTCTTCCGCTCCGGCGAGTTGGATGGCTTGGACGCCGTCCATCGCCTCGCCGATCGCTCCGGTGACGCGTTCGGTAGCCGTGCGGTTCGCCTCGCGGAAGCGGCGCACCCTCTTCGAGACCCAACGTGCGCCGACGATGACGAGGACAAGCGGGAGCACGACGACGAGCGTGATCTTCGCGTCGATGGCGAAGAGGATGCCGAGTGCGACCGCCCCATAGGTCATGAACGAGATCTGATCGATGAGCCAGGAGAGGAGGTTCTCCACGGCTTCGACGTCGTCCCGCATCGTGTTGAGCGCCTCCCCGACCGGTCCCGGGAGGGAGCGGGCGCCCGGCTTCGCAAGGATGGCCGCGAGAAGGTTGCGGCGGAGCAGCGCCTGAATGGAGTAGCGGTGACGGATGTCGATCAGCGCTCCGATCAGGATCGAGACGACGCGGGCCCAGCCAGCGGCCACCACGAGAGCGACGATGGTCCACAGCGTCAGTCCCGCAGGAGCCTGCCCGGCCAGGAAGTCGAAGAAGATCTTGGCGATGTACCCCGCACCGAGCTCGGTGAGGAGGATCGCGATCCACGCGATCGCGTCGGCCGCGTACAGCCAAGGGCGGAAGCGGATGAGCGCGAGAAACGCACGGATAGCAGTCATACGAGAACCTCTTCCAGTCCGGTGGCGAGCAAGCGCGACAGATGGGAGGACGAGTCGCGGGAGAGCGCCTCGCGATCTCCCGCTTCGAGGACACGGCCGCCGTCGAGGATCACGATCTGATCGGCGCGGCGAACCGTAGACAGCCGGTGGGCGATCACGATGGCCGTGCGTCCCGCGAGGAGGCGGTCGACGGCTCGCTCGAGCAGCGCCTCCGTCGCCGGATCGAGCCGGGAAGACGCCTCGTCGAGAATGATGACCGCCGGGTCGGCGACGAACGTGCGCGCCAGGGCAAGAAGCTGGCTCTGGCCGGCGGACAGCCCGACGCCGGACGAGCCGATCACGGTGTCGAGCCCGGCGGGAAGAGCGAGCACCCAGTCGCGCAGGCCCAGCTCGCCGAGAGCCGAGAGAATGGTCTCGTCGGAGATCGAGGGATCGAAAAGACGAACGTTCTCCCGCACCGTCGCTCGGAGCACCTGGACCTCCTGTGAGACAAGTCGCACGCGAGCCCGCAGGTGATCGAGCGGCACGTCCGCGACGCGCAGCTCCCCCACCCGAACGTTCCCGTGCTGGCAGTCATAGAGACGAGCCACCAGGCGAGCGAGCGTCGACTTCCCGCTCCCGGTCCTCCCAAGCAGGCCGAGCGTCGTGCCGGCCGGAACCTCGACCGAGACGTCACGAAGTGCAGCGACTGCCTCGGCGGCGGTTTGCCCTTCGGCCTCGGGCGAAGAGGTCTCGTAGGCGAACGTGACGTGGTCGAGAGTGACAGGAAGGGCGCCCCTCGGAAGGTGGCCGCGCCCGTGGTCGTCGAGCTTCGAAGGAGTGCCGAGGAGCGCGCGGATTCGTCGAAGTCCGGCCTCGGCCCGCTGGAGATCCGTGATCTGCTCGCGCATCTGGGAGATCGGGCCGTGGAGGAGATCCGTGTAGTAGAAGACGAGGTAGACGGTACCGAGCGAGATGACGGCGGCCTTCCACAGCGTCGCGCCGACGCCGAAGGCGATGGCTTGCCCGAACGTGAACAGGGCGACGTTGGCCATCCACATTCCAAATCCCGCAAGGCCCGCGCGCCGCCGAACCGGGAAGAGCTTCCGGATGAGCTCGAAGAACCGCCGCATCACGTAGGGCACGCCTCCGTTGGCGCGAATGTCCTCCGTCCCCGCAAGCCGCTCGCCGAGGAACCCGAAGAACTCGGCCATCTGCTTGCGGAAGGTCGTCCAGTGGGGCACGGCCGACTTGCGGATCCGACCGAGGAGCCACACGGTCAGCACGACAAAGGCGAGGATGGGAAGGCCGATTCGCCAGTCCTCACGGAAGAGGAGGGCGATGATACCGGCGATCAGAATTGCATTACCCACGATGTCAATCGTGAACCGCGACAGGAAGTTCGACAGCGTCGCGACATCACCGTCGATGCGTTCGATGAGCTGCCCGGGAGAGTTGTCCTTGTGAAACGTCGCGTCGAGGTGCAGAGCGTGCCGCAAGAGGTCGAGGCGGAGCGCGTTCGTCGCCGACCACGCCACGGTCTCGCCAACATAGGTCGCAGCTACCGAGATCATCTGCACCAGGACAGCGATTCCAAAGAAGAGGAGCGCGTCGCGGATGAGGACGGCGCGCGCCCCCCCGGTGGTCGCGGTGTCGACAAAGTGTCTCAGGATCTGCGGGTTCGCCAGGCGCAGGCCGATCGTCGCGAGCACGAGAAGAGCGAGCGCGACGACCCACCGCGCCTGCGGCCGCACGTAGCGGCCGAGTAGCCCCAGGCCCTCGCGCAGCGGCAGCTTCATCTCACTCCTCCAGGCTCTGCGTCGTCAGATCGCGGCCGGGACGAAGTTCCTTCTCGTACAGGACTCGTCGGCGCTCGACGTGCATGCCGGCCCGTTCGTAGAGGCGCACGGCGCCGGTGAGGCTCGACCCATCGACTCCGAGACCGACGCGCTTCTTTCCACGGCGCCCGAGCTCGGCGAACGCATGATGAAGGAGAGCAAGCCCGATCCCCTGGCGGCGCCACTCGCGGATGACGCCGAGCGTGTTGACGTAGCCCAGGTCCGGGTCCTCCGGCTCCTTCGCCGAGCACAGGGCGATGGCGACGATGTCGCCATCACGCACGGCGAGAAACCACAAGCTGGCGTCGAAATCCTTCTCTTCGGTGATGATGTGGCGCCAGACGGCGAGGTCACTCTCGAGCGGCGATTCGACGTATCCCCAGTGATCGCGGAACGAGGCCCGCACGGCGTCAACCATCGGCTCGACATCGCGTGCCGGGTCGAAGGTGCGGACGGTGACGCCGCCCGGCCACGCCGGCGAGGGCGTCGGCGCATCCAGCTCGATCCGCATCTGGTAGTTGCGGCGGATCGCGTCGTAGCCGTTGGACTCGAGGAGCCGTCCGGCGGGCTCGTCCAGGCTGGACACGGTTTGGCGAAGGCTGACGCGCGTGCCGACCGGAGCGTTGGCCACCGCGGCGCGGCCTCGCTCATCCTGCCACGCGACGAGAGCCGAACCGATCCCGCGGCCCCGCTCCTTCGGGCGCACACAACCCCAGCTCCAGAGCCGAACATGCGGAGGGTCGATGTCCCAGACCTCAGCGTATCCAGCAGGTTCGCCGGACGGAGCGAAGATGGCGCGCGTGTCGCGCTCGAGATCGAATCCCGGCGTCCGCCACTCGGTCTCCAAGTTGGCAGCCGCGTGCTGATCGACGCCGTAAAGACGGCGCGAGTTCTCGTTGAACATGCGAGCCAGGGCCTCGACATCCGAGAGTCGAATGGACCGCGCAGTGTATCCGTTGGGCAATCTTGAAAGCATGGTATGTCCTTCTCTTCCTTTACGTGGACAGTCGCGGGCGGCATTCCGCTGCGAGCACCGAAGAGAGTCGTCTTGCGAAGAGTTCCGCGGAGGATGTCCTTGGCAGGACGAAGCCTGGGAGCGTTCGCTCGAAGAACCTAGAAGGAGAGTGTGGCGAACGCGCCTCCGCGGGCCTCAAACAGTGAGGCAGCGGATCGAGATCGATTACCGATCATCGTGATGAACCGCCTCCTTGTTCGATGCCTGTCCGGGCAATGCCCGGGGCGCTTCGCCACCCGCCGGTCTCGTGGAGAGACGGCGGCCCAAGATAGCTGGATTGGATGCGAGTATAGCCAGACTCGCCGCCAAAGCAAGGGTGGCGAAGCCTTGCGCCGGACGCTGACTGTGTCTATGATTCCCCATTCGCGCGATCGGCCGGGCGAATCTTGCGTCCGATCCGCGCGCCACACCATGAACAAGGCCAACGCGGTTTCAGACGACTCCGACAGCCACAATCCTCTTGGCTACGTTTCCCGGCGCGACGCGACGCCGGAGACGTATCGTGCGCTTGGGTTCCGCTGCGGGCTCGAGGTGCACCAGCAACTCCGCACCGCAAAGAAGCTCTTCTGCCGTTGCCCGGCCGGCCTGTACCAGGATGGCGACGACTACGACGCACAGCTCGTGCGCCACATGCGGCCGACGCTGAGCGAACTCGGGGAGTACGACGGCACGGCCCTCATGGAGTACAGGACGAAGAAGAACATCACGTATCGCATCAAGGGCCGGACGGCGTGCACGTACGACATCGACGACACGCCGCCGTTCGCCGTGAACCGCGAGGCTCTCGGCATTGCCGTCGAGATCGCACTCCTCCTCGGGACGAGCGTTGTCGGCGAGCTCCACATCGCGCGCAAGCAGTATCTTGATGGCAGCATCCCGACTGGATTCCAGCGCACGGCGATCGTCGGCATCGACGGCTCGATCCCGCTTGCCGGGAAGCGCATCGGCGTTCGCCAGCTGTCGTTGGAGGAAGACTCGTGCCGCGAAGTGAGTGACATCGGGCACGAGAGGACGTACACGACGGACCGGCTCGGGATGCCGCTCGTCGAGACGGTCACGGAGCCGGAACTCCTGACGCCCGATGAAGCGGCCGAGGCGGCGAACTACCTCCGATACCTGGCGCGCAGCACGGGCCACGTCAACGTCGGCATCGGCGCAGCGCGGGAGGACGTGAACGTCAGCATCGAAGGCGGCACGCGGATCGAGATCAAGGGGGTGCAGCACGTCCGCTGGATCCCCGAGCTGACGCACAACGAAGCCTTCCGCCAGAAGGCGCTCCTGCTCGTGCGCGACGAGCTTGCGCGCCGCGTCGCCGACTCCAAGGCCTGGGATGCCGTCCACGTAAGCCTGTCCGCAGAGGATGCGGCCCGGCTCGTGCCCGTCGTGCCGGACGGAGCGTGCGCGGCCGTGGTCGGGCTGCCGCAGTTCGCCGGGCTCCTCGCGTTCGTCACCAACCCCGGGAGGACGCTCGCAGACGAGATCTCCGACCGTCTGAAGGTCGTTGCCTGCGTCGAGAAGCCAAACATGATCCACTCCGACGCCCCCGAGCCTCTGTCGGCTGCGGCGTGGAAAGATCTGCGGAAGCGGGTCGGCGCGAAGGCAGGCGACGCGGTCCTCGTCGCGTGGGGACCGGAAGCTGACCTGAAGACTGCCGTGGAGACGGTCATCGAGCGATGCCAGCTTGCCTTCGCTGGGGTGCCGAACGAGACGCGGAAGGGACTTCCGAACGGGACCACCATCTTCGAGCGCGTCCTGCCGGGTCCCGATCGAATGTACCCGGACACCGATTCGTCGCCGATTCCGATTGAGGACGAGGCAGTCGAAGCGGCGCGGGCGCGACTGCCGCAGACGGTGGCATCCCAGATGGAGTTGCTCCGGAGCTGGCGTGCTCCTGAGGATGTGCACGCGTACGTGTTGCGGCGGAATCTGTGCCCGCTTGTCGGGCAACTCATCGCGGACGGGCTCGACTCGGCGGCGGCCTCGACGCTCGTTGGGCATCGCGTTCGACGGGCGATGGGCGACCGCGAGGTCGCCGCAGAGCGCGTTCGGTGGGCGGTCGCGCAGGCGCGGGCACGCAAGCTCCCCGGAGACGCCACGCGCGATCTTGCCGTCTTGGCGCTGCTCGAGTCGGCCGCATCGTTCGACGAGCTTCTAGCTATGGCAGCCTACCGCGCAGCAACGGCGAAGGACGTGCGGGCTGAGATTCGGCGCCAGGTCAAGTCGAGAGACGTCCGTCGACCCGAAGCGCTCGTCTCCGTGGTCATGGGACGGGTGCGGGCGCTTGCGTGGGGCAACGTGCCGCTCGCGGAGGTCGCGAAGTGGGTCGAGGAGGCCGCTCGATGAGTGAAGCGCAGAAGGGCTATAAGGGCGAGGCTCTCGACGCGCTCGTGAAGTTCAGCGTCGGCGTGTGGAGCGATGTCGACATCGACTCGACCCGCGGCCACTTCCGCGGAATCATCCTCCCGCGCTCGGAGTTCGACGATTCGCGTCACCTCGTGATCAAACTGGCCACGGGGTACAACGTCGGCATCGACGTTCGGACGCTGCGCAGCGTCACGGAACTCGGGCGCCGCGAGGCGCACTACAAGATCCCGGAGAAGGAGTTCCCTACCTCGCCCGACAAGCCGAACGTGAAACTCCTCGGGACCGGGGGAACCATCGCATCGCGCCTCGACTACCGCACCGGAGCTGTCATCCCGGCGTTCTCGCCCGGCGAGCTCTATGGAGCGGTGCCGGAGTTGGCTGACATCTGCAACCTCTCGACGGAGAAGCTGTTCGCCGTGTTCTCCGAGAACATGGGACCGACGCAGTACATCGGACTGGCCAACGCGATCGGGCGGGAGATCGAGAACGGGATCCACGGCATCGTCATCGGCCACGGCACGGACACCATGCACCACACGGCGAGCGCGCTCGCGTTCATGGTGCAGCACTCGCCCGTGCCCATCGTCATGGTCGGGTCGCAACGATCGGCCGATCGCCCGTCGTCGGACGCAGCGCGGAATCTCATCCACGCAACGACCACGGCCGCGACGTCGGACATCGCCGAGGTCATGGTGTGCATGTTCGGCCCGACATCCGACGAGTACGGGCTGCTTCACCGCGCGACGCGAGTCCGCAAGATGCACTCGTCCTATCGGTCAACCTTCCGCACCATCGGCGACATTCCGCTCGCCACCGTGACTCGGGACGGGGTGAAGCCGCTGCGCCAGGACTATGCCCATCGCCGCGACGACCGGCACGTCGACATCCTGCCCTACTTCGAGGAGCGGGTGACGCTGACCTACTACTACCCCAACATGCACCCCGACATCATCGACTCGCTCGTCGAGAACGGGTACAAGGGCATCGTCATCGCCGG
>CAIOLV010000153.1 GCA_903859225.1 uncultured bacterium | reverse complement strand
TGGATCGACCGAGTGGGCACCGTCACGACGGAGCAACGGTTGCAGAGGAGGGCAGAATAGCTCTCCGCCGCCCTCACGGAGGGCCTGAGTAGGCGGGGGATGTAGTGCAGGTAGTGACTGAGGTACGTGTGGTAGGTCTGGATGTGCGGCAGCCTGTGGCGATGTGCTGCAATGAGACCTGCGTAGGCAAGAGCAAACGGTGTGTGGCTGTGAACCACGTCCAGCCCACCGAAGCTCCTTGCGGCCTCACGGTTGTAGGGCAGCGCCATCCGGGCGGTCTTGTAGGCAAACACCGGCCCCGACCGAAAACGGAACACGTTGCGTTCGTCATCGCACGGGTGGTCGTAGCGAGGTGCGTACACGTACGCCTCGTGCCCAAGGCGCACGAGCTCATCGCGCAACGTATGCACGACGGTCGTCACGCCGGTGATCTCCGGAAGATACGCATCCGTAAACAGGCCGATCCTCATCGATCCTCCATTTCGCAGCTCATGGGCTCGCCACCGACCCAGGTCCGCACAACCGATCGCCGTGCTAGGCCATCGTCGTCCACTGGGCCGTCGAGGACGACGATGTCCGCGGGCAAGCCGACGGCGAGGGCGCCTGCGGCGGGAGCATTCCCACTGAGGAGCGCGCTGCCCGCAGTGTACCCGCGGACGGCCGCCTCCGGGGAGACCCGCTGGCCGGCGTGAGGCGCCTGGACCGCCGACGCTATACCGTAGAGCGGCCCAAGCGGCATGCCATCCGATCCGAACCCCAGCGGGATCCCCGTTTCGAGCACCGCGCGAAACGGATTGCAGGCAGCGTCGCGTTCCGGGCCAAGCGCGGTCTCGTACAGCCCGCCGGCCCCGGACCAATTGCCGACGAAGTTCGGCTGCATGCATACGGCCAACCCGAGATCGCGAGTCTCTCGGACCTGCGCATCGGTTGCAAGCTCGTAGTGCTCGATCCGATGCCGTAGGTCCCGGTCGGAGCCCGCCCGGCGATGGGCGCGCAGGACCTGACCGATCGCCCGGTCTCCGATGGCGTGAGTCAACGTCTGCCATCCGTGTCGATCTGCCGCAGCGATCTGCCGCCAGAGCGGCTCAAAGCGGTAGTTGAGCGCTCCGCGGCCCCCGCATTCGTAGCGCGAAGAGACGGCCGCGTTCCGCGCTCCGATCGATCCGTCCGCGAACAGCTTCACGCCCCCCCAGCGGCCCCACTCATCCCCGTCCCCCGTGCGGACACCGTCTGCTACGAGGCGATCCAGGCGTTCGGCTGGCGGGTGGACGACGAGACGCAATCGGAGGTTGTGCGCCATCTCCAGAAGAGCTAGGGGATCAGCCCGTCCGCTCATGACGTGGGCGGTCGTGATCCCGAGCGCGTGGCATACCCGCGCGGCCGCCCGCAACGCCTCGTAAAGGATGGCAGCATCGGGGTGGACAAGCGAGCGCAGGCGCTCGACGGCCGCCTCGCGAACCTCCCCCGTTGACGGATCCAGAAGTCGAGGCACAGCCTCGACCGTTTTGCGGCCACGGCGGAGCGCCGCCGAGTTCAGTACCGCAAGATGCCCGTCCACGCGAACGGCAACCACGGCGCTCCGCGGAGCCACTCGATCGAGATCGGCGAGCTCAAGCCGAGTCGCTGGATTCCATCGACTCTCGTCCCATCCCGTCGCCAGCAGCCACTCGCCCCCGGAGCGCGACCGTCCGGCCGCCGCGATGCGTCCCAGAGCTTCCGCGCGGTCGCAACCAGAGATGTCCAGCTGCCATCCGCACGCCGTCAGTCCCGTGTCGATGAGGTGCGTGTGTCCGTCGATGAACCCCGGCAGGATGGATCCTCCCCGCGCGTCGACCCGCTCGGCGTCGACATCCGCAAACCGGCCCGCCTCCCCAATCCCCGCAATCCCCCCTTCCGCAAAGAGGATCGCATTGCTCCCCGGGTGTCCCCACACTTGGCCGTTGAACAACAGAGTCGCGTTCACTCGTTATGCATCCTCCAGGTCGATGACGCGAGAGGACCCGCTCACCGCTCCCGTAGCGCAGCACGCCCTGGTGCTAATCTGCGATGTCTCACCGACGGACCACCGGGTTTCCATGTTCCTTCCATATTGATTACCACCCATCTGCATGGATACCTCCCTAGAACGAAGTACCCTAGCGGTGTTCTGGGTTTGTGCGACAACGAATGCAAACGACACTGATCGACTTGCGAGCTGTGGAGAGGGGGTGAGGTTCGTGCCGAAGAAGGAGATCTACGACAAGCTGTCGATCTACATCCCCCAGAAGAAGATGGGGGAGCGACCCGTCGAGCGGTTGATTAAGCTCGGAGAGAAACACGATCGGTCGATCAACTACCTGGTGGTTGATGCGATTCTCCAGTATCTCGAACGGGAAGAGAATCGAAGTTAGTGCGCGATACTGCACTATCCTGAGGCGGGGACCTGAGGTCCCCGCCTCCCTTTTTCTTACGCTTCCACCGGTCGCGACGCTAGAGCAACGCAGCGATCGACCGCACATCGACATGCTCCGCCACCAGTTGGCGAACTCTGGCGGCCTTCTTGGTCTCGTCCGCCGTGAGAAGAGGCTCGATGCGTTCGACCTGCATCGCCACAGTGTAGGTGTCCCCCGGAACGAGCAAGAGCGGGATCTTCTTCTCCGTCGCCTTGGACATCACCTGCGCCGGAGGCAGGATGTTGTTCGTCAGCACGACGGCTGACGTGCCCCCGGACTCGATCGCGGCCAGGATCATGTCGCTTCGGTCGCCGCTCGTGATGACCAGCTTTTCCGGCGCCCGCATCCTCTCTTCCGCCATCGCCGCAGCAACGGACATTGCTCCGACGGCGACGCTGCGCACGAGACGCTCGAGACCCTCTTCGCCGGCCACGACGCGCGCAAACAGCCGATCGGCGACGAGCGAGACCGTCATCGTCGTCAACTCCTTGTCGTAGGGAATCACGCCAAGCACCTCGACGCCAAGCTCGGCGATCTCCGGGAGATGGACTTCCCGAAAATCCTCCACGTGAACGACCTTGTTCACGATGATTCCCGCGACCGTAGCTTCATCCGCGCTGACGAACCGCTGGACGAACGCGACGTCATCGGCGATCTCGTTCTCCGCGCCGCTGACCACGATGATGACGGGGCTGCCGGTCTCCTGGGAGATGGTCAGAGGATCGAGGCAGACGGACGCTCCGTACGAAAGGTCCTTGCCGCACTCGACGAACACAGCATCCCGGCCCGCGCCGACTGCAGCCAGCGCGCGCCGCAGCTCATCGAACATCGAGGCACGGTCGTACATGAAACGCAGCTTCGAGTGATCGAACCCGATGCTCATCGACTCGGGTTCCTGCTCGAGGTCGAGCAAGCGCGCGAAGAGAGCGGCATCGTAGTCCCACAGTCTCTTCTTGCGGTACAGAAACCTGTCGCCCAACGGCTTCATGTACCCGAACCGCCGATCGAGGACACTCGCCAAGCCGACCAGCATGCTCGTCTTTCCCGCACCCTCACGCGTCGACGCCACGATCAGCGACTTCACGCTGCGTCACCCCCTTGGGTCTGGAACAAGATCCTCACGTCCACTGCCTTGACCCCCTCGCCGTAGTCGTAGACAACGAGAGGATTGACTTCGATGTCGGTGATCTCGCGGCATTCAGCGATGAGGCGCCCGAGGCGCATCACGACGTCGGCCGCGGCCCCGATGTCCTTCCTCCGCTCGCCCCGGACTCCAAGCAAGAGGGGGTACGAACGAATGCTCCCGATCATCTCCCGCGCCACGCGGGCGGTGAGCGGAGCCGCTCGGAACGACACGTCCTTCATGACTTCGACGTAGATCCCGCCGAGCCCGAACATCGCCACCGGACCGAACGACGGATCCTGTCGTGCGCCGACGATCGTCTCGACCCCGGCGCGGACCATCTCGACGACCTCGACGCCTTCAATGACCGCATCGGGTTTGTGCGCGAGGCAGCTCCGGAGGATCGCCTGGTACGCGTCGACCACCTCGCTCCGGTTCTCGAGGTTGAGCGCGACGCCGCCCGCGTCGCTCTTGTGCACGATGTCCTTCGACACAACCTTCATGACCACTGGGTAGCCGATGGTCTCGGCGGCGCGCACCGCCTCGTCCATGTCGCGCGCCAGAATCGAGCGCGGCATGCGGAGCCCGAGCGCAAGGGCCGCCTCGGCGGCCTCGTGCGCAAGCAGGAACCCGCGTCCCTGCGCGCCGGCCCGCTGCAGCACGCGCCGTATCTGAGCGATGTCGATGTCGAAAGGCGTGTCTTGATCGGCATCATCCTCATTGAGCCGGCGCCACGATCGGTACAGCGCGCCGAGCACTGAGATCGCCTCATAGACGTCGCCGAACACGGGGATCCCTTCGGAGCGGAGCTCGCGGATCATCGCCTCGATCCGCTCGCCGCCGAACAGCGCGAGCACGATCGGCTTCGTCCCCTCGTATCGGCGATACACGGAGCGCAGGAGGTCGGCGAACTGCGTTGTGTCGAACAGGGCTGTCTCACAGTACAACGCGATGGCGGCATGCATGTCCGACCGAGCGAGGACGGCGTCAAGGGAGCGGGCGTAGTCTTGTCCGGTCGCCTGCCCCGTGAGGTCGACCGGGTTCTTCGACGATCCGAACTCGGGCATCACCTCAGCGAAAGCGGTCGCAAGAACCGGCTGGTTGTCATAGAGCCGTACCCCGTACTTCTCGCACGCGTCCGTCGCCAGCACGCCAATTCCGCCGCCGTTGGTGACAATGACCGCGTCCTCCCCCGACGGCAGAGGAGCCGAAGCGAGGAATCGGACCCAGTTGAACGCCTCCTGGACGCTCTCAGCGCGCAAGACCCCGCACTCCCGCATGACGTCGTCGAACACGTCGTCCGCTCCGGCGAGCGAGCCCGTGTGGGACGCTGCAGCCATCGCACCGCGAGCCGACCGTCCCGATTTGATGACCACCACATGCTTCCGCTTCGTCACTTGTCGGAGCATCCGCACGAGGCGCTCGCCGTTCTTCACCCCCTCGATGTAGAGGAGGACGACGCGGGTTTCGGGATCGTCACCGAGATAGGTGAGGAGGTCCGCCTCGTCGATGTCCGTCTTGTTGCCCACCGAAATGAGCGCCGATAGTCCGAGCGACTCCGCCGCCGTTTTGCCGATCATCGCGATGCCGAGCGCGCCGCTCTGCGTCACGATCGCCACGTGGCCGGGGAGGATCCCCCCGGGTCCAAACGTCGCGTCGAGGCGGCTCGAAGCGGAGTAGATCCCGAAGACGTTCGGGCCCAGGACTCTCATCCCGTGCGCGTGAGCGAGAGCCACGACGTCCTTCTCTCCCGCGATGTTCCCGATCTCCGAGAAGCCCGACGTGACCACGACGAGGTGACCGACCCTCTTCGCGCCGCAGTCCGCGACAGCAGCCATCACGTGATTGGCGGGCACCGAGAGCACGGCGACATCGACGTCTCCCTCCACCTCGGCGAGCGTCGCGTGCACCGGCCACCCGAGGATCTCCCCGCCCTTCGGGTTAATGGGATAGATACGTCCGGTGTATCCGGATTTCACCATGTTCTCGACGATCCGATATCCGATCTTCCCCGGATTGGTCGATGCGCCGATGATGGCGACTCCGCGCGGGTTGAACAGACGTTTCATGCTCTCGCGAGTCGCCGACTCATC
>CAIOLV010000152.1 GCA_903859225.1 uncultured bacterium | reverse complement strand
CGGCGCGCTGATGATAGGGGCGGTGTGGGCGGTCGTTCGCGTGCAGTGGAATACTTCATGGCTGTTTCAGTCGGCGGGCCAGATCCGCGCGATGATCCAGCGCGGTCTCGCCGGCGGGGAGAGGGTGTTCGCGCTCCTCGACGAGCCTCTCGAGAGACCGGCGCAGGCGTCGCTGGGCGAGCCGTCACGTACGGCTCACTTGGTTCTCGACGTGCGGGACCTTTGTTTCCGCTACACGGCCGACGGACCCACGCGCGCGGCGCTCCGCGGCGTGAGCCTCTCGGCAGCCGAAGGCGAAGTCATCGCGCTGGTCGGAGCCAGCGGAGGCGGCAAGTCGACGCTCGTGAAGCTCCTGCTCGGTCTCTATCCCGACTACGAGGGGCAGATTCTCGTCGCGGGGCTGGACGTTCGAGATGCCGATCTTGTGAGGATCCGCGAGTACATCGGCTACGTGCCTCAGGACGCCTACCTGTTCGACGGGACGATCGAGGAGAACGTCGCCATGGGCAAGCCGGGCGCGACGCACGAGGAGATTGTCCGTGCGGCGAAGGCCGCACACGCTCACGACTTCATCCTCGAGCAGCCGGACGCCTACAACACGAAGGTCGGCGAGCGCGGAGCCAAGCTTTCGGGTGGTCAGCGACAGCGGATCGCGATCGCGCGCGCCCTCCTCAAAGATGCGCCGATCCTCCTGTTGGATGAGGCCACCTCCGCGCTCGATGCGGAGTCAGAACGCCTCGTGCAGGACGCGCTGGCGGTGCTGATGAAGGGGCGGACGACGTTGGCCGTGGCGCACCGTCTGTCGACCATCGAAGCTGCGGACCGGATCCTCGTCATGGGCGAGGGCCGGATTGTCGAGGAAGGGACGCACAGAGAGCTCCTTGCGGCAGGAAAGATCTACGCGTCGCTCCACGCAGCTCAGCAGATGATGCCGGCCACAGCGCCCTGCGGCTAGTTTCCCGGCGGGAGCTGACCCATGCGAGCAGAGACGTTCGGAGCGAGCTGTGCTCGCGGGACGAGTCTGTACAATGCGGGTGGTGGACCATCCCGAAATCCAAGGAGCGCAAGCGCATGGCCGACGAGACGACGAAAGAGGATGTGAAGAAGGCGGACGAGGGCAAGGACAAGAAGCGGAAACTCCTCGGCATCGAGCCGATCGAGACGCATCACGAGCTCGTCCGCGGCAAGCGCAGCCTGAAGTACACCGCGCGGGCCGGTGTTCTTCCACTGACATCCGAGTCCGGCGAGACCGAGGCGGAGATCTTCTTCACCGCCTACGAGCTCGAGGGAGTCAAGGACCGCTCTGCGCGGCCTCTCACGTTCGCGTTCAACGGCGGGCCGGGATCTTCGTCCATCTGGCTCCACATGGGCGCGCTCGGCCCGAAGCGCGTGCGGATGGAGAAGGAAGGCTGGATGCCGCAGCCGCCGTTCCGTTGCGAGAACAATGCCCACACGTGGCTCGACCAGACCGACCTCGTGTTCATTGACCCCGTGGGCACGGGGTTCAGCCGCGCCGCGAAAGAAGAGCTCGACAAGAAGTACTGGGGCTTCAAGGGCGACATCGAGTCGGTGGGCGAATTCATCCGCCTCTATCTGTCGCGCTACGAGCGTTGGGCGTCGCCGCTCTTCCTCGCCGGCGAGAGCTACGGCACGACGCGCGCCGCCGGGTTGGCTGGACACCTCGTGGATCGAGGGATCATGTTCAACGGCATCATCCTCATCTCGACCGTGCTCGATCTGAGCGCTATCCGTTTCGTGCGTGCGAACGACCTGCCGTTCCAGCTTTTCGTTCCGACGTACACGGCGACGGCGTGGTATCACAAGAAGCTCCCGGCAGCGCTGCAGAAGAAACGTCTTGCCAGCCTCATGACAGAGGTCAAGGCCTGGTCGGAGGGCGAGCTGACCCTCGCGCTGATGAAGGGCGATCGCCTGAGCCAAGCCGAGCGCAGGGCGGTGGCGAAGAAGCTCGCCGACTACACGGGCCTCGACCTCGACTACGTGCTCGGCACGAACCTGCGCGTCGAGATCTTCCGCTTCTGCAAGGAGCTCTTGCGCGGCGAGAAGCGGAGCGTCGGCCGGATCGATTCCCGCTTCAAGGGCGTCGAGGCGCTCGATGTGACCGAGACTCCGGAGTTCGACCCGTCGATGCTGGCCATCACGCCGCCGTACACCGCGATGCT
>CAIOLV010000151.1 GCA_903859225.1 uncultured bacterium | reverse complement strand
TTGGCGACGGTTGACGGATCAGCTATCGTGTTCCGAACTCACTTTCTCGGATGGAGGCACTATGCGCGACTACTTGCTGTTTCGGAAGTTCGTGACGCCGATTGCCATCGAGCTTCTCTTCTGGCTCGGCGTCGGCCTGTGCGTTGCTGAGGGGATCGCCATGATCGCTTTCTCGGCCGGGCGCTTCGCGAACGGTCTCGGCATCTTCGGCGGGATCCTCACGATCCTCGTTGGCCCGATCTTCGTGCGCATCGTCTGTGAGTTGATGATGGCGATCTTCGGGATCCATGAGGCGCTCAAGAACGGCGACAAGCGCTAGCGGCCGTGCGCCTCGCGTGCGCCTTGCATGCGGCCGACGCGATGACGAGCCCGCAGTGTGAGATGGGGCGGCGATCATCCGCCCCTTGACGAGGAGGGAAGACGCGAATATAGTTAGCCACCTAATGGTCAGGTAAAGAACCGTTAGGAGGCTAACGAATGGGGGAGAAGGCTCGCGCACCCAGAGAGCGAACGGTCGGCCAGCTGCTGCTGCAGCTCTGTCCCATGATTGGCGACCGCATGCGCGTAAAGATGGAGGGCATCGGCCTGTACAAGGCCCAAGGGTTCGCGTTGCTGTTCCTGTCACACTACGAGGGCGTGCCGCAGACAGAGATTGCGCGTGCCCTCCATCTCTCCCCGGCATCCGTGACGAGCATGCTCCAGCGCATGGAGCGCGATGGATGGGTTGAGCGCCGTCCTGATCCAACCGACCAGCGTGTGTCCCGCGTGTATCTCACCGCGCGGGCTCGATTGCTGCAAGAGGAAGCCGCAGCCACCTTCCGCGAGCTCGAGCAAGAAGTGACGTGCGCCCTGACCGCGGCAGAGCAGACAGAGCTGCGGACCCTGCTGCTCAAGGTCCACGCGAGGCTCGAGGAGCACTTTCCGATGGGAAAGCACCATGTCTTTCCGTTTCCAAATGAAGAGGGTGAGGAATCGTGAAGTCCCTGATCCGACTGTATCGATTCGTCCGTCCCTACAAGTGGCAGGCGATCGGTGCGCTCATTCTCCTGTTGGGCATGGTGGCGGCGGATCTCGCCATCCCGCGGCTGTCGCAGCGAATCATTGACCAGGGGATCGGCGCGAAGAACCTGCACGTCGTGTGGACCACGTCGCTGATCATGCTTGGCGCGGCCTTGGCAAGCGCGCTCTTCGCCATTGTCAACAACGCGCTGTCCGTGCGCGTCGGCCAGAGTTTCGCCGCCGACGTGCGCAGCGCACTCGTGCGTCGAGTGCAGAGCTTCTCGTTCGGCAACCTTGACCGGCTCCAGACGGGTCAGTTGATCGTTCGCTCGACGAGCGATGTCAACTTCGTGCAGATGATCGTTCAGATGTCGCTGCGCATTCTCACTCGAGCGCCGATCTGGATGCTCGGCGCGATCGGGTTCCTGTTTGCGACGAGCGTTGAGCTCGGGTGGATCGTGCTCGCCTTCTTCCCGGTGATCATCCTGTTCGTTCTGCTGTTCGCCGGTCCGGCGCGCTCGATGTTCCTCGGCGTGCAGAAGCGATTGGATCGATTGAACACGGTCCTTCAGGAGAATCTCGCCGGCGTCCGCGTCGTCAAGGCGTTCGTCCGCGAGGACCAGGAGATCGAGCGCTTCGGATCTGCCAACGAAGCTCTGACGGCGCAGTCGATTCGCGTGTTCCGAGTCCTCGCCCTTCTGATGCCGCTGATGATGGTCATCATGAATGCGGCCGTCATCGTCGCCCTCTGGTTCGGTGGGACGATGACGCTCGACGGGAAGATGACCGTCGGCCAGGTTGTCGCCTCGGTCAACTACCTGTCGATGGCCCTCTTCCCGTTGATGATGCTCGCCGGAATGGTTGCGCCGCTGGCGGCGGCCGACGCCTCGGCCAGCCGCATCCTCGAGGTTCTCGACGGCGAGCCGGAGGTGAGCGAACGTCCGGGAGCGGTGGCTCTCACGGCGCCAAAAGGGCGGGTCGCATTCGAGGACGTCTGCTTCAGCTACTCGGCCAACTGCAGCGATCCCGTCCTGCAGGGGGTGAGCTTCGTGGCTGAACCTGGCGAGACCGTGGCCATCCTCGGGGCCACCGGATCAGGCAAGTCGACCCTCATCCACCTGATCCCGCGGTTCTATGACGTGACGTCGGGCCGCGTGACGTTCGACGGGGTCGACGTGCGTGATGTGACGCTCGCGTCTCTCCGGGCGCAGATTGGAATCGCCTTGCAGGAGGCCGTTCTGTTCAGCGGGACGGTCCTCGACAACATCCGCTACGGACGTCCTGACGCCTCGCAAGCGGAAGTGGCAGCCGCGGCAGAGGCCGCGCAGGCGGCCGAGTTTGTTCGAGCCCTGCCTGACGGCTACAACACCGTGATCGGCGAACGCGGGGTGACACTCTCCGGCGGACAGAGGCAGCGGCTGGCGATCGCCCGCGCGCTCGTCGTGCGACCGAAGGTGCTGATCCTCGACGATTCGACCAGTTCCGTGGACATCGAGACAGAGGTTCGGCTTCAGGATGCTCTCGATCGACTGATCTCCGAATCCGAGCACACGACGACGCGCTTCATCGTAGCCCAGAGAATCTCGACGGTCCTGTTGGCCGACAAGATCCTTGTCCTCGACGGCGGGAAGATCGTCGCCGTTGGGACCCACGGCGAGTTGATGGAGTCGAGCCCCGTGTACCGTGACATCTACCAGTCGCAACTTGGCGATGGCCGGCGGGTGCCGGCGACCGATGCGTCGGAGTCTGCGTCGGATAGGGAGGTGCGCCATGGCTGACGCCCGAACGCAGAGGAGCGCGGGTCCGCGCATGCCGGGTCCCGGACCTCGCGGTCATGGCCCTGGCATGATGGCTGTCGAGCGGGCGAAGAACGTCCGCGGAACGCTCAGCAGGCTGGTGTCGTACGCTGGGGCGCATCGCACGGCCCTCGTGTTCGTCATCATCCTCGCCGCTCTCGGCACGGGAATGGGTCTTGCCGGTCCCTACCTCATGGGAAAGGGGATCGACGCCATCATTCAGATCGCGATGGGCCGGGCGGGGATGGATGCCCTGTTCCGGATCATCCTCACGATGATCGGCGTCTACGCCGTCTCATGGCTTGCCAGCGCAGCCCAAGGCTGGATCATCGCGGCCGTGGCGCAGAAGATGATGCGCAAGCTGCGCGGCGAGCTGTTCGATCACCTGCAGACCCTGTCGCTTCGCTTCTTTGATTCGCGAACTTCGGGCGAGCTGATGAGCCGCCTGACGAACGACATGGATGCCGTGAGCCGCGTCTTGTCACAGAACGTGACACAGCTCTTCTCCGGCATCCTGACCCTCGTCGGTGTCCTCGTCATCATGTTCGTCCTCAATCCGCTCCTTGCACTCGGAACGCTCGTGGCGTTCCCGCTGATGATCGGACTGGTCGCCCTGGTTGGGTCGAAGACGCGGAAGGCGTTTCGCGGCTATCAGCTGAATCTCGGGACGTTGAACGGGATCCTCGAGGAGACCTACAGCGGCCAACGCGTCGTCATGGCGTACGGACAACAGGACGCGATGCTGCGCAAGTTCGACGTTGCGAACGAGGTGGTCCGCAAGGTCGGCACGCACGCCATGACCTATTCGCTGCTCGTCATGCCGATGATGGGCATCCTGTCGAACGCCAACATCGCGATCGTGGCCGGACTCGGCGGCTGGATGACGATTGTTGGGATGGCCACCGTCGGAACCATCGCCTCGTTCATCGGGTATTCGGGGCGGTTCGCCGAACCGCTTCGAATGCTTGGCGACCTCTACAACCAGGTTCAGGCAGCCGTGGCCGGCGCGGAGCGCATCTTCGCCACCATCGACACCGCCCCAGACCAGACCGATGAAGCTGGCGCCGTCGAACTCCGACGCTTGGAGGGCGATGTGGTGTTCGACCACGTGACATTCTCTTACGTGCCTGGAGTGCCCGTGCTGAAGGACGTGTCCTTCCACGCGCGACCCGGGCAACGCGTCGCGCTCGTCGGCCCTACGGGAGCGGGGAAGACGACCATGGTGAACCTCCTGTCGCGGTTCTACGACCTCGACTCGGGGTCGATCCAGATCGACGGAATCGACGTTCGGAAAGTCTCGCGTGCCAGCCTGCGACGGAATCTGGGGACCGTACTGCAGCAGTCGTTTCTGTTCGCCGAGAGCGTGATGGAGAACATTCGCTATGGCCGGCTGGGTGCGACGAACGAGGAAGTCATTCGGGCCGCGACTCTGGCGCGAGCCGACGGATTCATCCGACATCTTCCGCAGGGCTACGACACGGTGTTGTCTGAGCGGGGCGCCAACATCTCGGAAGGGCAGCGCCAGTTGATTGCGATCGCGCGAGCGATTCTTGCCGATCCGCGGATTCTCATTCTGGATGAAGCAACATCGAGTGTCGACACGCGGACCGAAGTGCACATCCAGGAAGCGCTGCTCGAGCTGATGAAGGGGCGGACGAGCTTCGTCATCGCGCACCGATTGTCAACGATTCGCGGTGCGGACCAAGTCATCATGATCGACGGCGGGGAGATCGTCGAGCGCGGATCTCATGAAGAGCTCATGGAAGCGCGAGGGGCATACTACCGGCTCTACATGAGCCAGTTCCGCGACCAGGCTGCGGCGTCCACATGATGCGCAGCCGGCAGCTTCACAGGTTGCACAAGGTTGTGGCGTAGCATCAGTCGGTGACAGTACGAAACGAGAGGAGTGACATGAAGAAGATTGCAGGTTTGCTTTGCGTGGTCGGAGTGTTTGCGTCGGCTGGCGCGGCGTTCGCGCAGGCCGATCTCAGCGTCTTTCCGATCGGGACGACGAAGATGGTCTACAACATCCGAACGGAGGACATGACGCAAGCCATGCCGCTCGAGCTGAGTGTGACCGCGCACGGCGATGGCACGTACACGGTTCGCATGGTCACCGAGTCGACCGGCACGGAAGACGAGTTGGGGTCGTTCGGGTTCATGGGCGGCATGACCTCTGTGAGCACCAGCGGCCACGACGTGAGCTACACGTCGCTTGAGGCGCTGATGGATCAGCGCAGCCGCCTCCAGGAAGGGCAGGAGTACTTACTCCCGGGCGGAGGGTCGTTCACCAGCATCACGGGCGTCACAGTAGCCGGGGTGTGGTGTCTCCAGGGATCGCTTGTGGATCCGGACGCAACGGACACCCGGACGACGGTGGCGTTCGCACTGTCGAGCCCGGTCTACATCTCGCCGCTCATCCGCGTCGAGGAACTTCGCAACGGTCAGTGGGTGGAGACGTTCTCTCTTGAACTCATCGAGTATACGGTGACAGGAAACTAGGCATGAGTCTTCTGGATCTAAAGAACATCACGAAGGACTACCCACTCGGCCAGACGGTCGTCCACGCGGTTCGCGGGCTCGACCTCTCGATCGAGAAGGGCGAGATCGTGGCGATTATGGGGCCCTCGGGGTCCGGGAAGTCGACACTCATGCACGTGCTGGGCGCGCTGGACACCCCGACCACGGGGACGGCATCTCTCGAAGGGCACAACCTCCAGGAGCTAGGCGAGAACGAACTCGTCACGCTGCGCGGAAGAAAGGTAGGCTTTGTCTTCCAGACGTTCAACCTCATTCAGGCGCTGACGGCCCAGCAGAACGTCGAGTTGCCGATGACGTTCCTCGGGGTGAAGAAGAGCGCACGAGCCGAGCGGGCCCGCGCGCTGCTCGAGAAGGTGGGCCTTGGCGACCGCATGGAGCACCGGCCGAACGAGCTGTCGGGCGGAGAGCGGCAGCGCGTGGCGATCGCGCGAGCGCTGGCCAACAACCCGGAGATCATCTTGGCCGACGAGCCGACGGGAAACCTCGACTCCGAGACCGGGGCGACGATCCTCGAGTTGCTCAAGCGTCTGAGCGTCGACGAAGGGAAGACGATGATCCTCATCACGCACGACCCGGACGCTGCGGCGATCGCGGGCAGGATCATTCGACTGCGAGACGGGCGAATCGTCGAGGAGGCGCGGCATGTTCATTGAGTTCCTGCGACTTGCCGGACAGAATGTGCTGCACCGCAAGCTGCGAAGCATCCTTGCCGTGCTCGGTGTCCTGATCGGAATCATGGCGATCGTCATCCTGATCTCGTTCGGCCTCAGCCTGAAAGGTCTCATGACAGGCCAGGTCTCCAAGGTCTTCGGAGTCGACACGTTCGTGATCATGGACCAGGACGTGATGAGCCGGAGCCACAGCGGCGGGATGAAGGAGTTCGGCCTCAACCTCGGGACGCTGAAGGGCGTCGAGGGAGTCAAGACCGTGGCCGCCATCCGCCAGCGCACGGCGTTTGTTGAGGGTGGAACGAACGCGGAGGGGACGCCACAGCAGGGGTTCATGCCCGTGATGGGACTCTCGCCGGAGCTCCTGACCGACTTCACGGCGTTCACCGGCGATCTCATGTTCGAAGACGGCGGGCGGCAGATCACAGAGGCGGACGTCGATGCCGCCGTCCTCCGGCGAGAACTCGCCGACCGGCTCGGAGTCAATCTGGGGGACCGCATCCTCATTGCCGGCGAGAAGTCGAACGAGATCACGGCGACAGTGATTGGGATCCTTGCTGCCTCGGACGAGAAGGAAGAGAAGCAGGGATTCGGGGCCAGCATGGGTTCGTCGACCGCCGACACGATCTACATCCCGTACGCGACGATGGATCGACTCTGGCCGGAGGGCAACGACTTCCTGGTGACCGTGGTCCGAATCCTCCCCGGCTACGAAGTTGACGACGTCGCCGATCGCGCCGAGACGGCCCTCAAGGCAGAGGGGTCGAGAGTGTCCGCGGTCACGTCGGGCGACATCACGAACGTGATCGACCAGATGATGAGCTATATCAACATCTTCCTCGGCGCACTGGCCGGGATCTCGCTCCTGGTCGGCGGCGTCGGGGTGATGAATACGATGTTTACCTCCGTTCTCGAGCGGACGAAGGACATCGGTGTGATGAAGGCCGTCGGCGCGAAGAACCGGCACGTCATGGCAATCTTCCTCGTGGAGTCCGGCCTCATCGGCTTCCTCGGGGGCGTGATCGGCACGGCGGTGGGACTAGGAATCACGGCGCTCGGGTGCTTCTTCATCAACACCTTCGCCGGGCTGCCGCAGGGCGTTGCGTTTCCGTTCGTTGCCAGTCCCACGCTGATTGTGACCACGCTGCTGGGTGCGTTCGCTCTGGGGGCCGTGTCGGGCCTGTGGCCGGCGCGGCGGGGATCTCGGATGCCGGTTGTCGATGCACTGAGGTATGAGTAGCCGGCCGACACGCGACGACGTTCGCGCGCTGGCCATCGAGATCCTTCGCGGGAAGCCGGATCCGGCCGTACGGGTCCGGCTTCTTCGCGATGTCCTCCGGGTCGGGCGAGACGACGAGCGGCTTTGCGCCGCCCGCGCGACGCTCGACGACTCAGGTCACGTCGCGGGACTGCGCGACGAACAACGCGCCGACGGAAGTTGGGGACGGCTGCACTCGCGCGACACTCGATCTCCTCAACTCGTCAAGACGACCGAGTGGGCGGTTGAGCGGGCGTTGGCGCTTGGGCTCGAGGCGAGTCACCCGCTCCTCGCCGCTGCGTGCGTGCATCTCGCCAGCGTCGTCGAGGGGCAGGCGGCGGTGTCGGACCCGGCCGAGCGCAACGACCGCTGGGCGACGGGCCTTCGCCTGTTTGCCGCGGCGACGTTGTCGCGCATTGACCCACAGCATTCCTCTCTTGACTCCGTCTGGGACCTGTGGCATGAGATCGCTCGGCGCGCATTCGTCGGCGGGACGTACGATCCTGACCAGGAAGCGGCCGCGCACGTTGATCTCACCGGAGCCTCGGTGCGCGGCACATACCTCGTGCTATGCAATCGCTACGCGCTCCTCTTGCTTGGAGCCCGTGCAGAGCTAATGGATGCGGAACTGCGGCGCGCGATCGCCTTTTGGGTGGGGCGCGATCGGGACGGCATCGGGTACTACGGCCTGCCGCTTGGCAGTCCTCCCGACGAGTTGACGCCCGGTCTTCTGGAACGCTTCCTGCAGTCGCACGAAGTCCTTGCGCCGTTCGGTGCTGGCGCGGCAGCGACAGGGCCGCTCGTCGATTGGCTCGGCGAGCACCGCCGGCCCGATGGGCTCTGGGATCTTGGCCCGCGGGTATCGTGGACTTCGCAGCTGCCGCTCGCCGAGTCCTGGCGGCGAGCGGACGCTCGCGCCGTAGACTGGACGGTGCGTGTCCTTGCGCTGCTCACCCGATGGCTCGATTGATGCGAGGAGGCCGCTTTCCGTCCGATGGGACGTTGCGGGTATGCTGTTAGGCAGCCGAATGGCCGACCCGGTCTGGGACGGAGTGTCCGACGTCGGCCCTGCAAAAGGAGTCGAGATGAGACGAACTGCGTGGATGGTCACTGCAATTCTGTGTTCCCTTGTTGTCGGAGCGGTGACGGTCGGGGCTGCTCCGTACAGGGTTCTTCTTGTTGACGGGACGAAGACGCTCGAGGCCACGCTGCGCGTCGGCGGTCTTGCGGGTGCCATTCGGCAGAGCGGGTTCGCTGAGGTGTCCGTCATCTTCTCGAACGCTGCGTCCACGTTCGCCGATCCGTTGGTTGGGCAGCCGCTGCCAACGACGCCGTTCGACCTCATCATCATCATTCCACGTGGAGTTGGCGACGGGACGTCGGATCTCGTCTGGCTACTCGTTGCCGGAAGTCCTGGCGCGAACCCTGCGGCTTCCTCCGCACTCTCGCTCCTCAGCTCCAGCATGGGCCTCGTGTTCGGCAGTGGAGTGCGCGCTCTCGGGCCGCTCGACGACCTCTGGGCGGCGCTGACGGCATCACTCTACGCGGCAGAAGGGTGGCTGCGATAGGCCCTAGCACGCCTCGCGGCGGGCCCGCACCTTGCGGAGCGGGCGCCGGGGGGGCGATGATGGGAGCGGGTGCGAGGAGGGGAGGACACAATGCGAAGGGCCGATGGTCGACATCGGGCCGATGACGAATACTCCCGCTGGCGAGTCTCCTCGCGGCAGGCCTTTCGTCGCGTTCGTCGTGCGTATGCAGAAGGCAAGGAAGGCGGACTTCAGGCGGCCTACGCCGATGTACGTTGGCGCACGCGGGCCATTCGCCCGCTTCTCGCACTCGCGGACCGACTCTACCCCGTGACCGAGCTGATTGAGTTCGCCGGGGAGATGGGGCAGCGGATTCGCGACGACGGCCTGTCGACGGCGTGCGCGGCCGGTACGGATCGATTGGGACTGGATTGCGACTTCGTCATGTCGGAGGCGACGCGCGAAGTCATCGCCACATCGCCGGTCATCGTCTACGGCAATCACCCGACGATGCTGACGCCGTTTCTTGTGGGAGCCGCGATTCCACGCCCCGACCTTCGCTTCTTCATGCTGAGCTATGTTGGGCATCTCATCCCCAGTCTGCGCGCGTACATGCTGCCGCTCGAGATTCCCGCGCGTCGGAGCTGGGTCGAGTGGCGCCGCGGCGGCAACCGTCGAGTTGTGGCGCACTGGCTGACGCAGATCCTCGAGAAGGGACGCGGCCCCGTCGACGCGAAGCCGTCTAATCGTCAGACGGTCGGCAAGGGAGCGCGCCACGTCTGCGGCGGTGGGTGCGTCGTCATTTTCCCGAGCGGCGGCGGCAGAAAGGACCGTGCTTGGTATCCCGGCATCGGCCAGCTGGCGCGACAACTGGCAGGAGGCCCACGCGCGTCGGACGTCTTCCTCGTTCCGATGCACGAGGAGAATAGCTCGAACGACCACGTCTATCGGTCGCTGCGCGGCCTGAACCGCGAGGCGGCGGACGATGCGGGCAAGCTTCCGACGATCCGGGTGCGATTTGCTGAGGCTCGCCGCTTGCAGGACCTCGTGGACGCCCAGGCCACAGCACACGAGATCGCCAAGGAGCTTCAGGCGGACTACGAGACGCTCTTCCCGCAGAAGCGCGTGAGCGTGCTCGACTGGTTCCTCTTCCCGTGGCGCGTTGCCTGGAGCCGCAGTCGAGCGTAAGGGGAGGAACCGTGACGACGATCTACTGGTTCTCCGGGACAGGGAATTCGCTTGCGCTGGCGCGCGACATCGCCCGCCATCTCGGAGGGGATGTCCCCCTTGTGCCGATCGCCTCGCTTGGCACTCGTCCCGTGACAGTGGAGGGAGCTTTCGGCGTCGTGTGTCCGGTCTACTTCTACGGCCTGCCTCTCGTTGTCCGGGAGTTCCTTGGCCGGATGAGATCCGAGGGGTCGCCCTACGCGTTCGCTGCGCTTACGGCGGGAGGCTTCGCCGGACGGGCGCCCGTGCAGGCCCGCGCGCTCCTGCGCCGCGCGGGAAAGGATCCTGACGCTGTCTACGTCGTCACGACTCCAGGGAACTACATTGCAATGTACGACGTTCGCGGCGCGGAAGCGCGCCAGCGAGCGATCGCGGGAGCTCATGAAGCGGCGGAGAGGATCGCCGCTGGCGTCAAGGGCGGTGCAACCGCCTTCGTCCACGCGAGTCCTGCGGCACGGGCGATGAACGCAGTGTTCTACGCAACGTTCGGGCGCGAGTTCTCCATCACCTGCCGACGGCGGGATCGACGCTTCTTCGCAACGGAGGCATGCACGCATTGCGGCGCCTGCTCGCGCGTCTGCCCGGTCGGCAACATCGATCTGGTTGACGGGCGGCCGCGGTGGCGCGGTCATTGCGAGCAATGCTTTGCCTGCATCCACTGGTGTCCGGAGGCCGCGATCCAAATCCGCCGCACGGCGACCGCGAAGCGCAGCCGCTATCACCACCCGGGCGTGTCGCTCGACGACATCGGATCGCAGCGGCGCCGGCCGGAGTGAGGGCGGCAGCCTGGCTGCCCGCCGGTCCGCAGCGGCTACGCGGGGGGCTCGCCCGATGATGCGTCTTGGCCTGCATCGCCCACGAGCGGGGACGCCGCGGAGCCGTATCTCTGGAGAATGTGAGGCGGGATCCCGCGAGACTCGACTTCGCGGATGGCGGGCGTCAGCACGGAGAAGAGTGCTACGGCGACCATCGCCACCCCGGCAATGAGGAACCAGATACCGATTCCGTATCGGTCGGCGATCGGGCCCGCCGCGGCCAGCCCGAGGGGCGCCGCTGCGGTGGCAAGGCTGATGAGGAGAGACATGACGCGTCCCTGCATCTCATGAGGGACGGTGGATTGGACCATGGCGAACAGCGACCCAGTACAGATCGGGTTCATCAACCCGACAAGGGCCAAGGCGCCAAGAGCCATCGGGAACCCGCTCGATGGGACGAGGCCTACGGCGGCAAACCCGATTCCTTGAAGGAACAGAGACAAGAGTGCGGTCGTCATCCGCTTCTTGAACCCTCCCCAGATCCCGAGCAGCGCCCCGCCGATCAGGAGGCCGAATCCGAACGCGGCCTGAAGTCCCGCCAACTGAATGGCGCCCCCGTGGAAGTGCTTGGTCACGAGCAAAGGCATGAGAGAGATGGCGGGGTTCGAGAAGAGCGTGATGGCGGACGCGGCGATGACAATGGCGAACAGCGTGCGCCAGCCCGTGACGAACCGAAGCCCCTCACGGAAGTCGGCTAGAACGGTGCTCTTGGCAGCAACCGCGTCCCTGCGCTTGGGCAAAGGAATGCGCACCAGCGAGAGGGGGAGGATCGCGAGGCAGGCCGCCGCGAAGTCGAGCCCGAGAAGAGGGACGATCGCCTGGCGCGCGGCTTCGATGTCCGCGGCTGGGACGCCCCTGGGAGTCAAAAGCTCGATCAGGAGAGCGCCGAGCGGGGGCGAGACGATGGATGCCAGCCCGAACAGGCTGTTGTTGAGTCCGCCGACCCTCGCCAGGTGACGCTGGGGCACCATCATCGCCGTTGACGCCTGCATCGCCGGCCAGCGGAATGCGGCACCCGTCGCGCGAACGAGCATGGCGACGTAGATGTGCCAGATCTGCACCTTGCCGAGCGCGAAGACGAGCGCGAGCAGAAGCGTGCTCAGTGCGATGCCGGCATTGGAGAGAATCATCACCCAGCGGCGGTCCCAGCGATCGACGAGCGCGCCGGCAAGCGGCGCGATGGCAATCTGAGGGAAGAGCGCGACGAGTGTCGCCCCCGCGAGGACCGTTGCGGAACCGGTCGACTTCGTGATCCACCACACGAGGGCGAATTGCACCAGTTGGGTGCCGAAGAGCGACAGAGCCTCGGCTCCCCAGATGGCGGTGAACGTCGGAACCCAATGGTCTGGATCCCATGGTCTCACGAGTCGCATGCCACCCTCCCGAACGAACCCCCCTGGTCGGATCCCTGTCGCACGGACGGAACGATACGCGGCGCGCTACTGCCTGGCAAAGCCCGTGCGCGACGCAGACGGACGCCGTCAGGGCTTGCGGACGAGGTCGCGCCCGAGGCGAAAGGCCTTCCCTAGAGGATCGCCGACAGCGTAGTAGCTCTGCTCTCCGGCGGAGAACAAGAGGGGCGACACGAGATCCATCGCGGGAAGGCCGTGCCTCACCACGCCTTCCTCCGCCTTGACGTCGACGATCTCGCCGACGAAGAGCGTGTGAAGACCGATCTTCACCGTCTGCAACAGACGGCACTCGAGAGAGAGGGGGAATTCGGCGACGAGCGGCGCGTCCACCAGCTCGCTCCCAACCGCCGTGAGTCCGGCGTCGGCGAACTTGTCCACGTCGCGGCCGGAGACGATGCCGAGGAAGTCCGCGACCTGCGCTTGGCTGGCGGACGGCACATTCACGGTGAACGCCTTTCGCTCAACGATGTTGGCGTACGTGTAGGTCGCCTCGCGCAGCGAGATGGCTACGGCTGGAGGCTTCGAACAGGCGATGCCCGCCCAGGCGGCGGTCATGAGATTGGCGGCATTGGCGGAGTCATACGTTCCGATCACCCAAACAGGCGACGGGAGAGCCAGTGTTGCTGGGCCGAGCGAACGCTTCATACCCCCCCCTTTTTTTGACTGCCCGATTCTACCTCCTGAGCGCGATGTGGACACGCACGTGCAATGCCAGAGAGGCTGGTCAAGGGCAACGGGGAAGAGTAGACTGTCATAAGAAACGCGGAACAAGAGGCCTTCGTCCGTAGAACAGCGTGGAAAGGAGTAGACTGTGCATCGTATCTCGGTGATGGTTGTTGCCCTTGCCGTCTCTCTCATCTCTGTAGCGCTCGCCAGCGCGCAGGAATCCCCAGCCGACGTGCTCGCCCGGATCCCCGAGTACGACGTCGGTAACCTGCCGGCCGTCCGGCTCTTGGAGGATGTCTCGTTCGACATCCAAAGCGGAGGCGTTGTCGTGATGCGCGAGCACAAGATCATCTGGGTCCGGACGACCGACGGAATATCCTCTGCCACACCAGTCAAGTTTCCCTACAAGTCGACGCTCGATGAGATTCACGTCCTGTTTGCTCGGACCATCCTGCCGACCGGAGAGAACATAGATGCCACGGCCATCACGTCCACGCGACCACAACAAAGGTCCGATGTGCTGACCGACAACTGGAACCTCACCATCGGCTTCCCGCGGGTCGGTGCGGGCTGTGTAGTAGAGTATGCCATCGAGGCGGTCTGCCAGCCGCGGTTCCCGCTCTTCTCCGCCGGGCTTGCACTCTCCGACGTTGTCTGGGTGGTCGCCCAGCGCGTCGCGTTCACCGATCACACGGGGATCGGCCTCCGCTACGAGCTGCGGAATGCCGAGGACGACGAGTCCGTCACCGTGACCCAGGTTGATCCGGGGTCGATCGTCGTGGAGGGATCGGACGAACGACCGTGGGCGACCTGCCCTTGCGTCTCCTATACGACGCGCCCGTTCCTCATTGTCTCGCAGTACCCGAGCTGGGACGCACTTGCAGATGACGTGCGGGACTACCTCTCCGGTCGGTCGGAGGACATGACGGGAATCGCGGCGAAAGCCGATGAGCTTCTCGTCGGGGTGATCGGCGAAGAAGAAACGATTCGCGTGCTCTTCGAGTTCGTTCGCGATGAGATTCGATACCTTGCGACGACGTTCCGCCTTGGGGGCTGGCAGGCGAAGCCCGCGGCGGAGACGCTCCTGCGACGTCAGGGAGACTGCAAGGCGAAGTCCGCCCTCCTCATCGCCCTTCTTGCCGAGGCAGGGATCGAGGCGTACCCGGCCCTCGTCTCTACGGAATGCGATCTCGCGGATGGAGTTGGCGACGTCGCATGGAACATTGACTGCATCGACCACGTGGTCACGGCGGTCCGTCTGGCCGACGGGGGCCTGAGGATCCTCGATCCGACATGCTGGTGGTGCACTCCTTCTCGCGGGATGATGGTTTCCAACACCACAGTGTGGGTGCTCTCCGACACGTCGAGCGACGGGTTCCGAGGCGATCTTGTGGCGGTCCCGGCGAGAACCCCGCGCGGGTGGATGACCGACACAGAGTATCGCGTAGATCTTGCCATAGATGGTGCGACTGTCGTGGCGGGTCAATTCACAGCTGGCGCAGCGGCAGGACAGGTGACGGAGAGATACATCGCCGGGCCGCCCGCCATGACGGACGAGAATGCTGCCTGGATCGTGTACGGCGAGATGCCCAGCCCGCGAATCCAGACCCACTCCGCCACGTTTCTCAGCCGGGAAGAACCCGTCATCCTGCAATTCGAGGTTCGAGGCTCGCTCTTCGGGGCGTGGACGGACGAGGAGCTTGCGGTCAGCGCCCTTCCTCCGGTCGCGCTATACGGTTCCGGCACCTTGCTTGAGCTGGCGAGAATCGTGAGCTCCGAGGCAATCGACTGCACCGAACCCGTCATGCCTCAGGATGTGACCTGGGCGACGACGCTGGAGCTCCCCGAGGGCGTTGAAGTGGTCTCGCTTCCCGCGGACCAAGTCGTCTGTACGTCTGTTGCATCCTACTTTGCGACGTATGCGGTGGACCGGTGCCAGGTGACAGTCGCGCGAGAGCTGATCATCGACTGCGACGGCGTCGATCCTCTCGAGTACGAGGAGTTGAAGGAGGTCATCGACGCGGCCGTTGCCGACAGTGCGACGGCCGTCTTACTCCGCAAGGAGCCGTAGCCGCCCCTTCTGATGCGAGGCGGAGAGGGGAGTCCAGCCGAGTGGAGGTGCATCCCGGGGGCAAGCTGTTCGAGTAGCCGAGGCGTGGATTCGGACTCTGGGTCCCCAAGAGGTGTGTGATGACTCCGCTCGTGAGGCTAGGCGTGGGACTGGCTACACTGGGATCATGAAGCGAAGGAACCGGCAGGCTGAAGCCGCGGCCGCATGGGCGGCCGTGTCGCTGGCCGGAGTCGCCGGTGTGGTTCTTCCCTTTGCAGTGGGCATGGACGGCATGAGCGGAGGCTACGCGGTCGCGTTCGCGGGAGGCATCGTGGCCATGTCGGGAGCCGGCGTCTCCGCGATCTCTGCGGCCCGTGCGCGCGTCGTCGCACGTCTCCTTGCTGACGGAGGAGCCCTCCTCCATTGGACGTACCCGGAGAGCCTCCGGGCGGAGCAAGCGGATCGCGGATTTATCGAGAGCCGAAGGCGAAACTGGGCTCTCCTCCGCGTCACGGCCGCCGTCTGCACGGCGCTCGCGTTCCTCTTCGTCCTCGCGCGACCGCAAGCTCGGGGAGTTGTGATCGGCGTTCTCCTCGTGGCGATTATCGCCCTCGCTGCCGTGGCCGCGATAGAGCCCTTTCTTGAGCGCAGGTGCCGCCGCCGGCAGATCCCCGAGGCCTTCGTCTCCCTTGAGGCCGCGTACGTCTTTGGGATGCTTCACGCGTGGGCGCAGTTCGGGGCGCGCGTCGCGGACGTGGGAGTCGTCGCGGGCGCGGTCCCCGTGCTCCGCGTCGAGTACACAACTCCGCTTCGTCTCGGCCTGCAAGACGCGGTGGCGATGATCCCGATCCCGCCGGGAGAAGAGGGGCGCGCTTCCGACGCCGCTCGAGCGCTTCTCGCCCGGGCGGGGGACTCCGCCACCCAGGCGTAGCCCGCGCACCCTCTTCGCCGGAGTGATCCTCACAGATTCTTCAACGAGATCTGGCAGAATCGCACCGTGCCGGGCCGTTTCCCCGCAACCCCCGGTCCCGGGCGCTGGAGGAGGAAGACTCATGAGCAGGTTCGGTTGGCTGTTGGTTGTCGCGGTTTCCCTCATCTGCGCGAGCGCCGCATGCGCTCAGACGGCGCAGGAGGGTTCGGGTGGCGGAGGGTGCACGACGGCTCTTCTCGTTATCGACGTGCAGAACGCCTATGTCCCGCGAACCGGTTTAGCCACCGTCGACGGCGCGGACCTCGTGACGCGTCTCGTCGCCGTCCTGGCGGCGGCGCGCGGCGCCGGCATCCCCGTGATCTACATCAAGCAGATCGAGCAGCGCTTCGCGAACGGGAACCCGCTCGGCGACATCGTTGCAGCGATCGCGCCGCTCGAAGGAGATCCGGTCATCTGGAAGCCGACATCCGACGCGTTCATGCAGACGGAGCTCAAGAACCTGCTCTCCGGCATGGGCGTCAACCGCGTGCTCCTCTGTGGACTGGCAACCCACGGATGCGTGAATGAGACCCTGTACGGCGCGATCGGAGGAGCCTACGAGACGTGGGTGATTGCGGACGCGCATGGCGACACGGCCGGCCCGGGCCTCGAGACGTACTACAACGCGAATTGGCCGATTCTCGGTGTGCACGTCGTCCCTAGCACGGAGATCAACTTCCCCCAGTTCGGCTGTGCAAGCCCGATAGCACCCTAGGAGCGGCCTAGCCCCGCTTGGGAGGCGCGGCAGCCGGACTTGGGGTCAGGCCGGGGCGGGTCGGTAACGAGACGTGAGGAGGAGGAAGCATGCGGCGAATAGTATCGATGCTTGTGGCGGGAGTTCTGGTCCTCGCGGGGGGATGGCAACTCCGTGCAGCATCCGATGCCGTTCCGCCGGGAAGCTGTGGCACGGCACTGCTCGTCATCGACGTCCAGAACATCTGCGTCGCATTGAGCACGGCGAGCGAGTTGACGACGATCGACGGGGTGCAGCTCGTGGACAAGCTTGTGGATGTCCTCGCCGCTGCCCGTGCCGCGGGGATTCCGATTGTGTACGTCCAGTACGTGGCTCCCGGATATGCGATCGGGGATCCGCAACTGGACACCGTCTCAGCGATCGCTCCGTTGCCCGGCGAGCCGATCGTCTGGAAGACGGTGGCGGACTCGTTTCAGAATACGACGCTTGTGAGCGTACTGAACGAGATCGGCGCTCACCGCCTCCTGATCACCGGCCAAGCGACC
>CAIOLV010000150.1 GCA_903859225.1 uncultured bacterium | reverse complement strand
CGAAGTCCTCTAGCCCTCGCTCGCCCAGTTCGATCTCTACAATCTCGAATCCCATGTCTGCCTTTCACACCCCCGTGGTCCGCCATTATGCCGCGCTTCGCGTCCCACGTGAAACACGCGGAACTCAGCTTGCACGCGCCGTCGCCAACGGGTATTCCTTTCTCATGTCCGACGACCGAGCGCACGACGTGAAACTGTTCCGGTTCCTCCAGACACAGGCGGGGGTATCGCGGCGCAAGGCCATTGACCTCATCCTCGCCGGCGAGGTTGCGGTGAACGGTCGACCGATCGTCGATCCGTTTCTTGTTCTCGAACCGAACTCGGCACACCATCTCGCGCTGCGCGGCCATCCCCTCTCGCTCGAACCACTTGAACCCCGCATCTATCGCCTTCACAAGCCGGCCGGCATGCTCTGCAGCCACGACGACCCTTTCTGCGGCAACACCGTGGGGCGCCTACTCCGCGCCGAAGGCTTCCTCGGGTACACGTGGGTCGGGCGCTTGGATCAGGACGCCGAGGGGCTCCTCCTTCTCTCCAACGACGGGGACGTGATCCAGGCGCTCACGCACCCGCGGTACGAGGTTCGCAAGGTCTACCACGTATGGGTCGCGGAATCGCCGTCGGAGCGAGACCTCGACCGAGCGCTCCGCAAGATGGAAAGAGGAATTGAGGACGAGGGCGAGACCTTGCGCGTTCTCGAGGGTCGCGTCGAGAGACGCCCGCGTCACGCAGTCGTCACCTTGGCCGAAGGGAGGAAACACGAGATCAAGCGCCTGTTCGCGCACTTCGGCCTCTCGGTGAGCCGCCTTGCGAGAGTTGCCGTCGGCCCCGTCCAACTCGGCGATCTTGCGCCGGGCGCTTTCGAGCGCCTGCCCTTGTCGGACGAGGCCGCGCTCGTCGCGGACGCCCGACGTCGTCTGGCCGAGACTGGAGATACGCCAGACAGGGACTTACTTGCCGACGACCTCTCGACCTGACGCCAAGCAGCGCAGCGACCCCGACACAAAGCTACTTGCCGACGACCCCAACCTGTCGGCGAGCCTGGTGATGTATCCGACAGGGACCTACTCGACGACAGCCGCTGATCGGTCGGCGAGCAAGGGAACGCCCCCAGTAAGCACGGACTCAGCCACACCCGCAGGCTTCGGCAGGCCTGGTGCAGAGCTAGACAGGAACTTATAATCGCTGCATGCGGGTCGGCATCGGGCAGATGAACGCGCACGTCGGCGCGATCGAGCACAACGCGGAGACCGTCCTGGCGATGGTCGGAGAGGCCCAGGCGGCCGGATGCGACGTCGTGGTGTTTCCCGAGCTCGCGATTCCCGGCTACACCCCGCTCGATCTTCTCTGGCGTCCCGGCTTCGTCTCCGCCTGCGAGGATGCGGTGGCCTCGATCGCCGAGCGCGTCGGGCGTGTGACGGTCATCGTCGGGTCCGTCGCCGCCGAGGCCTCCAAGGCCGCGGCGAATCGCAGTGACCCCTCCTCGACCTGTGACGGCGCTGGCACGGACATCACCAACGTGGCGCATCTTCTCTCCGACGGACGCGAGATCGGGCGCGTCGCCAAGATCCACCTACCGACCTTCGATGTGTACAGCGAGAAGCGGTACTTCACGCCGGGCGAGGGAGTCGAGACCCACGTCGTCGCAGGAATGCGGGTAGGGGTGAACCTCTGCGAGGATCTGTGGATCGACGACGGCCCGACGGATCTTCAGGCGAGCCTCGGGGCGCGCGTCATCTTCAACCTGTCGGCGTCCCCGTTCTACGTCGGCAAGCCGGAGATCCGCCGCCGGCTCGTCCGACGCCGCGCGCAGGAGAACGGCGTCACCGTCGTCTACGCCAACTTGGTTGGCGGGCAGGATGACATCGTCTTCGACGGGGGAAGCTTCGTCATGAACGAGAACGGCGACGTCGTCTCGGCGGCGCCCCGGTTCCATGAAGGCCTCCATGTCGTCGACCTGCCGTGCGACCCGATCCGCCTACAGCCTGAGGATCCCGCGCAAGAGGCACGAGCCGCCCTCGTGCTGGGGATCCGCGACTACGTGCACAAGAACGGGTTCAAGGGGTGCCTCCTCGGGCTCTCCGGCGGCATCGATTCCGCCGTCATTGCCTGTCTCGCGGCCGAAGCGCTGGGGCCGGAGAACGTCCTCGCGGTCTACATGCCGAGCCAGTTCTCCGCGGCGAAGAGCGGCGAGGATGCTCTCGCCGTCGCCCGCGCCCTCGGCGTCCGCTATCTCGAGATCTCCATTGCAGACTTGCACGCGCGGTTTCGCCGCCTGCTGCCGCAGGCCGCCGCGGGCCTCGTCGACGAGAACCTGCAGCCGCGCATCCGCGGTCTCCTCCTGATGGCGCTGTCGAATCAAGAGGGAAGCCTCGTCTTGTGCCCAGGAAACAAGTCCGAAATCGCGATGGGCTACAACACGCTCTACGGCGACACGGTCGGCGCGCTCGCGCCCATTGCCGACCTCTACAAGGACGACGTCTATCGAGTGGCGGCGACCTACCGTGACCTCATTCCACGCCGCATCATCGAGCGCGCTCCCACCGCCGAGCTGCGGGCGAACCAGAGAGACGAGGACGATCTTCCGCCGTACGCCGAACTCGACCCCGCGCTGCGCGCCCTCATCGAGGGGAACGCGTCGCGCGACGGCCTGTTGGCCGCCGGCTTCCCGACGCCCTTGGTCGACGAGGTGCTCCGCCGCTACTACCTGCACGAGCACAAGCGCAGGCAGCTGCCTCACGGGATCAAGGTCACAACGAAAGCGTTCGGCAGCGGGCGCCGCGTGCCGATCACGAACGCTTACCGACAATAGAGCGGGCCCGGCAGACGCCGGGCCCTGGCTCTCGTACGGCTTCGTCCTTACTCGACCTTGACTTCGACGGCCTTCTCCCGTTCCACGATCGACTCGCGCAGCGGCGCGGAGACGCGCAGGATGCCATCCTCGAACCGCGCGGCGACCTTCGCCTTGTCGACGAGGTCCGCCGGCAGCGGGAACGATCGCTGGAATCGCCCGTAACGTCGGCCGATGCGGAAGTACTGGTCGCGCTCGACCTCTTCTTTCCGCTTGACCTCGCCCGAAATCACGAGCTGGTCGTCCTCGACGCGCACCTGCACGTCTTCCTTGCGGACGCCGGGAAGCTCCGTCTCGAAGACGAGCTCCTTGTTCTTCTCGTACACGTCCGTCCGTCCGAAGCTCGCCGCAACATCGAACCCCACCCTTTCGTCGTCGCCGAAGAACTCGTCCATCAGCCTCGACAGGTTCGACTCCATCACGAACGGCCCGCGCCGCACCTCAGGCAGATGGGTCATCGCACATCCCTCCTCAGGTCTGTTGTTTCGCAGTAGTAGTCTCATCTCTCGCTCCT
>CAIOLV010000149.1 GCA_903859225.1 uncultured bacterium | reverse complement strand
GGCGCGTCGTCTCGATGGACCAGCTCGTCCGCCCATCAGGATGTCGATGCAACCCGTCAGGAGATCCGCCGGTCAGTCGAGTTCGTCGTCTGTCAGGCGAGCTCGCAGCGCTGAGAACCCGAATCCCAGGTCTCCGGACGGAAACGAAGGGCTCGCCTCCTTTGCGCCCGCAGGCTCGAATTCCCACCCAACGTCCGGGCGAAGGACTCCGTGGGCCCCACATTCTTGCAGCCGGCCGGGGAGCCGGTTCAGGTCGAACAGCACCGAAGCCGCGTCGTCGAGGCGCGATGGAGAAGAGGCGCACGCTCAGTCGACGATCTTGCCACGGCTCGGGGCGGGCGGTGTTCCGGGTGCGACATCGCCGGGGACTTCCCGTCGCGATCCTCCAACCTCCGCGTCGTTCGGGTAGCCTTGGCTTTCCCATGTGCCGCGATACGACGGGTCGCCGCCGAGTTCGATGCGGACGATCCACTTCGCCCACTTGTATCCAAGCTTGTCCTCCGCGACGAGCTGGGGAGGAAAACCGCGTTCCGCGGGAAGGGTGAGTCCGTTGATCTTGTCAGCGACCATCAAGTCGCGGTCGACGACGGTTGCCAGGGGAAGCGACGTGGTGTAGCCGTCGGCGCCATGAAAGATGACCGTGTTCGCTGAGGCCAAAGGCTCGACGTCGGCGAGCAGCCGCGTGGTCGGGATGCCCTCCCAGAGAGCCTTGACGCGCCAGCCCTCGATGCAGATGAGTTCGACAACCTTCTCACGGTGCTCGAGCGCGCTGAGCTGTCCGAGGTCGTACGACGCAGGGTGCGCGACCAAGCCGTCGACGACGAGGCGATAAGTAACCGGGTCGACGACCTGCGTCCCGGCGATCGAATTGTCATGGAAATCGTCAATCGACCCGAGCTTCTCGCCCTGATAGTCGCGAATCTCGACGCTCGCGAGCGCGGACACCCGCGTAGGTTCGCAGGCAATGACCGTCCCAAGAACCAACATCAAGCCGGACGCGAGGGCCGCCATCCGTACGATCGCGTCTCTCGTTCCAACTCCGTACATGGAAGGAAAGTGTGTCGGTCGTGTGTGGACCGAAGGTGACGGCGCGGCGGCAGATGCGTGAATGTTGCGCGGTCGGGGCGCCCGAAGAGAAGACGCCGGCCTAACGGGCCAAAGTCCCGCGGCCGGCGTCCATCACCTTCCGGATCACAAGAGGGCTAGGCTTTCTGAACCTTCGCCTTCTTCCCCGGCGACTTCTCCTCAAACGGACGGGCCGGCTTCTTGCTCCACCAGATGGCCACGCCGACCACAAGGAGCAGACAGACCACAAGGACGATGGTCCAGACGCTCATCTTGCTGTACGTCACGAGGATCGGAGCGGCGAGCAAGCTGACCATGTTCACGACCTTGATCATCGGGTTGAGCGCCGGGCCGGCCGTGTCCTTCAGCGGATCGCCGACCGTGTCGCCGACGACGCTGGCCTTGTGCCGTTCGGAACCCTTCCCCGTGTTCGCCACCAGATCGCGCGGCTCGTCCTCGATCAGTTTCTTCGCGTTGTCCCACGCGCCGCCCGCATTCGCCATGTACACGGCGAGCAGCTGGCCGCTCAGGATGACGCCGGCAAGGAACCCGCCGAGCGCCTCGACCTGCAGGATCAGCCCAATGGCGATCGGTAGCAGCACCGAGATGAGCGCGAGCGGAATGAGTTCCTTCTGCGCCGCACGGGTCGAGATGCCGACCGCACGCGCGTAGTCCGGCTTGACCTTCCCTTCCATCAGGCCCGGAATCCGGAACTGGCGCCGGACCTCCTCGACGATCAGGCTCGCCGCACGGCTCACGGCCTTGATGCACAGTGAGCTGAACAACCACGGCAACGCGCCGCCGAGCAGGAATCCGATGAACACGCGAACGTCCGAGATGCGGATCGCGCTCAGGATCTTGTCCGGCGATACGCCGAGCTGCGCTTGCACGCGCCCGATGTCGGTGAAGAACGTCGCAAACAGCGTGATCGCCGCAATGACGGCCGATGCGATGGCCACGCCCTTGGTGATCGCCTTGGTCGTGTTCCCCACCGCGTCGAGGTCGGCCATGATCTGGCGCGCCTTCTTCGTCTCCGCATCCTCCATGCCGTGCCAGGCCATCTCGCCGATGCCGTTGGCGTTGTCCGAGATGGGGCCGTACGAATCCATGGCCACGTTATTGCCTGTGTGGCTGAGCATGCCGATGCCGACCATGGCGATCGCGTACATGACGTACGTCGCGTTCATCTCCCCGCCATAGAGGGCAAGCGCCGCAATGAAGCTGATGACGATCGCCACGAGGGCCCACACGCTCGACTCCATACCGACCGAGAGTCCGGACAGGATGGTGGTCGCCGCGCCGGTCTTCGTCGATTCGACGATCTCCTTCACCGGCTTGCGCTTCGTCGAGGTGAAATACGACGTCAGCGGGTTGAAGGCAACGGCCAGCGCAACGCCGATGGACGTGAGCATCGCCAGGCGCCAGTCGCCCGCGTAGAAGATGGCGATCAGGAACGAGCAGACAATCGTGTTCACGCTCGACACTTCGTACGATCGGAACATCGCCTCTTCCGCATCGTGAGCGCGGAAGAACTTGATCGGGAACTTGGCCCAGATCGGAACCGTGAACGTTCCCAGGATCGAGCTGATGACGCCGATCGCGCGGATGATGAGCGGGAAGACGATCCACTTCAGGCTGTGCGTCGGGTCGACGGCCATGAGCGCAAGTCCGAGCATCAACCCGGACACGATCGTGACTTCGTAGCTCTCGAAGATGTCCGCAGCCATTCCGGCGCAGTCGCCGACGTTGTCGCCGACAAGGTCGGCGATGACCGCTGCGTTGCGCGGGTCGTCCTCGGGGATGTCCTTCTCGACCTTACCCACAAGGTCGGCGCCGACGTCGGCAGCCTTGGTGAAGATGCCGCCTCCGACGCGCATGAACATCGCGAGCAGCGTACCGCCGAACCCGAAGCCGAGCAGGGCGTCGGGCGCCGCGGTGCCGAAGATGATGAAGATGACCGTCCCGCCGAACAGCCCCAGGCCGTCCGTCAGCATTCCGGTGACCGTGCCGGCGTAGTACGAGATGGACAGCGCCTCATTGAAGCTGCGGCGCGCCGCCGAAGCCGCGCGCACGTTCGCCTGGATCGCCATGCGCATCCCGAGCTGGCCGACCAGGAGCGAGAACACCGCGCCCATGATGAAGGCGAGCGTTCGGCCGATGGCGACAACGATGACCGCGTTCGCGCCGAACTCGTTCATCGCTTCCTGGCTCGGCTTGACGATGTAGACGCTCAAGAACAGGACGATGGCAAGAACGCCGATCACCGGCAGGATGCGCTTCAGCTGTTGGGTCAGGTAGCTGTTCGCACCGATGCGGATGGCGTTCCAGACCTCCTGCATCTTCGGTGTTCCTTTGTCCTTCTTCAGGACGACCCCGCGCAGGAGCCAGGCATACGCGAGGCTGACGAACGCCGTCAGCAAGACCGCGAGAATCGCGATCTGTTCGAAGCTGTTGAGCCCGTGTTTCGCTAGTCCGAGTAGGTTCATGGATCCTCTCACCGAAAACGAAGAGTCTTTCGGCCCCTCCTTGAGATTTGGCTGCCGAACAGCCTGTGGTTTTAGTGGATGCGGCGCGCGAAGTCAAGGATCCGGGACGTCGTTGCCTGCAAGCCCAGGCGTGGGAGCGCCTCGTGTCCCATGTCCAATGGTTTCTATGGGAAGAGAAGACGCGCGCCTCGCGCGTGCGCTGCAAAGGCAGTTCTTTCCTACACGACACAGCTTGCTCGTCAGATGCGGTGCACCTTGAGGAAGTTCGTCTTCCCGCCGCCGCCGGACGGAATTCCGGCGCTGACGACGATCGCGTCTCCGGTCTTCGCCAACCCAGCGTCGACGAGCGCGCGCGAGATGAGGGCGAGCATCTCGTCCGTTCCCGCATACTCTGGAATGCCGAGCGCTGTCACGCCCCAAGTGAGGGCAAGTTGGCGCCTCACGCTCTCGTTCGGCGTCAGGGCAACGATGGGGAGGCGCGGCCGTTCGCGGGCCACCTGCCGCGCCGTGTAGCCCGACCAAGTCGACGTCACGATGAGGCGAGCGCCGACCTCGTCGGCAACCCGCACCGTGGCGTCGCTGATGGCGTCGGTGACCGGCTGCGCGTGCGCGAGATCCCCGAACGACGAATCGCCGACGCGGCACGGCATCTGCGTCTCGGCGATGGCGGCGATCTCGCGCATCATGGCTACGGTCTCCCGCGGGTACTTGCCGACGGCTGTTTCGGCGGACAGCATGACCGCGTCGGTGCCGTCGAGAATGGCGTTCGCCACGTCGCTCGCCTCGGCCCGCGTAGGCCGGGGGTTGTCGACCATCGATTGCAGCATTTGCGTCGCGGTGATGACCGGCACGCCAAGCCGATTCGCGCGGCGGATGATGTCCTTCTGGTGCATCGGGACTTCTTGCGGCGAGATCTCGACGCCGAGGTCGCCGCGCGCCACCATGACCGCGTCGGCGGCGCTCAGGATGTCATCGAGATGATCGATGGCCGCGCGCGTCTCGATCTTCGCCACGATGCCGACGGCCTTGCCGCCGTGGAGCGAGTCGAGCAGCGCGCGCAGAGCCTGCAGGTCCGCCCCTGTCTGGACGAACGAGAGGGCGACGAAGTCGACGCCGCAGGCCACCGCATGCGCCGCGTCGCCTCGATCCTTATCGGTCAACGCGGCGAGCGTTTGCGTCGCGCCAGGTGCTGCGACGCCCTTGTGGGAGGAGAGGCGCCCCCCGACCACGATCTCGATGTCAGCGCTCCCCGCGCCAACCGAGCGGACGACGGCCTCGATCGTTCCGTCGTCGAATAGGATGGTTCCCCCGGGGCGCAGGGCCTGCAGAACTTGAGGATGCGGCAGCGGGAGCGTCCCGTCGGCTCCGTCTGCTTCCGTTCGATTGACGAGAGTCAGCCGTTGGCCGATCGCCGCGTCGACCGGATGGCCGAGCACGCCGAGGCGAATCTTCGGGCCCTGCAGGTCGGCGATGACGGCCACCGTGGCCCCGGCGGCGGCGGCCGCGTGCCGGACGTCGGAGATCGTCACGGTGTGTTCGGCCTGTTCTCCGTGCGAGTAGTTGATCCGCGCCACGTCCATGCCCTCCCGGGTGAGGGCGAGCAGCATCGCCGGATCTCGCGACGCCGGGCCGATCGTGCACACGATCTTGGTTCGCACCTTGTCCTGCGGGGAGGTCATGGCGCGAGTCTAGAGACGACGGACGGTTCGATCAACCCGCCCGCGAAGAGCCGACAAGCTCGCGGACGTCGAGCGGCTCCGGCTTCGACGGGTCGCGGACGAGCGCGAGAGCGCCTCGCAGGCATGTGGAGACGCAGACGCCGCAGCCCATGCAGCGTCCGGCGTCGACTTCGAGGACGCTGTCAACGAGAGACAGCGCGCCGAACGGGCACGCGCCCGCGCAGACGCCGCAGGCGGCACAGCGGTCAACGGTGCTGCGGGCGACGTAGCCGGACGACGCAAGCATCGGCACCCCGTTCCGGAATGCCTGCATCGCGCCGCAACAGCACGAGCAGCAGTTGCAGATCGCGTAGAAGCGTCCGAGCATCGCGTCCTTGAAGAACGCGTGGTGCACGTGGCCGCGCTCGTGCTCGGCACGCAGGATCTCGACGGCTTCGCCCTGCTGGATCCAGCGTGCTCGCTCCGGATGGTGCTCCGCGACGAAGCTCGCGAACGGCTCGCCGACGATGAGGCAGACGTCGAGAGGCAGGCATGGATGTTCGCGACCTGCACGGCACGGGCATTCGAGAGCCACGATGTGGTCTGGGCGCGAGAGCACGATGTCGCGCGCAATGGGGTAGGGAACGATCTGCTCGAGTCCTCGGAGGTCGATTCCAACGTCGAGCGTCACGAGGCGCTCGGCGAAGTCGAGCGGCATGACCTTCCCATGGTAGCGATCGGCGAACGCGTTTCGCCCCGGTTCCTCACCGCGGCGCTTGCGGCCGAGCATCCACGCGCCGAACTGGACGACCGGGCGCAGGAAGAACGGAATCGGCCGCGCACCCGTCGCTGAGCCAATGTAGAAGTACGGCCAGCGGCCGTACACGTAGCCGTGCAGGAAGTCGACGAGCGAAGTCCCCCGCGCCCGCCGGCTCTCGCGATAGAACGCGCGCGTCGACGGAAGAACCAGACGAAATCCTCTCGTTCGTGCCATTCCACCTCCCGTCCGACGGAGGAAGAGAATAGGCACTCCGCACTCGGAAGGCCACCTGCTGCGGGATTGGCTCGCCGTGCGTTTCGGAGTACGCTCCGTGGCTGCGGAGGTGGCCGATGAAGCGTTCTCTCGTACCTGTCGCGTTCGGTCTGTTGGTTCTCGCAACCGTCGCGGGAGCAGCGACAGCGGCCATGCCGTTCGTGCATGGTCCCTACTCTGGCGCACCGAGTGCAACCTCGGTCGTCATCTCGTGGGTCCTGTCCTTCCCATCGCCGGCCGAGCTCGAGGTTGCTCCTGAAGACGCGACGACGACCACGGAACCGTTCCCTCGCATCCTTGATGTGGCCGCGGCTTCAGAGGGTTCGCACGGTCAGGTGCACGTCCTCGTTGACGGCCTCGAGCCAGCGACCGCCTACGTTTACCGCGTCGTCATCCAGAGCGGGCCGGAGATCGCGTCGAGCCCAATCGGCCGCTTCAAGACCGAGCCGGCGCCAGGGCAGACGGTGACATTCGCCGTCCTCTCCGATACGCAGTGGCAGTGGGAGGGCACGAACCGCCTGGCCGTGATCGGCGACGCCATTGCCTTCGACGCCGCGCGTTCGGGCGGATTCGACTTCGTTCTTCACGCAGGCGACCTCGTCGAGACGCCGAACGCGTTCTACTGGGATCCGTGGTTCACATCATTCGAGTCGATGCTGCTGGCTGCGCCCTTCGTCCCTGTTCTCGGTAACCACGAGAAGAACAGCGTCTCCTACTACAACGCGTTCGCCCATCCGTCTGGCGGCGGACAGGGCGACGAGCGCTGGTGGGCACTGCATTGGGGCGATGTGGTCGTCGTCGGCCTCGACACGAACGCCGACCGCGCCGACCGCATTCTCGAGCAGCAGGCCTACGCGCGCGCCGAGCTGTCCGGCCCCGAGCGCTGGAAGTTCGTCATCTTTCATCATCCCGTCTACTCATCAGACGCCTACCACGGAAGCGGCTACGGCTACGAGACGATCTACCATCCGATCTTCGTCGAGACGGGCGTCGACATCGTGTTCAACGGCCACGCACACAACTACGAGCGCATCGAGAAAGACGGCATCGTCTACCTTGTGCTCGGCGGCGGCGGCGCCGTGCCGCGCGAGCTTGCCCCGACGCGCGTCGACGGATCCGTCGTGGCGATCGAGAACCACAGCTTCTACGCGCACGTCTCGGCCGCGCCGGACAAGATCTCGGTCGACATCGTGTCGGTCGCCGAGGCGACGGAGACGACGTTCGTACCGACTCCGGGCGAACTCCTCGACTCGTTCACCCTCACCGCGTCGGGCGAGCCGAGTGTTTCTTCCGCCGCAGAACTCCCGCTGCCGGACAAGACACAGACGGCATCTGCGTCGCTGGCGCCCGTCGCAACGGTCTCCTCTGTCGAGACTCAGACGTCGTCGCAGATGTCGGCCGTACCGGAGGTTGCGTCCGGAAGGGAAACCCAGCCTGCCGCGGCGGCTCCTACGCAGACGCAAGACGAGTGCGTGATGCCCAGCATCGCCGGGCTGATCGCGCTCCTCGCGCTGCTCGCGATCGCGGCGTGGGCCCTCTTGCGCGCTGGGAACTGAGCAGCCGCACACCGAAACAGGACCGACGGCCGCAGAGGACGCGGAGCGCGCAGAGAGGAGAAAACCGCGCTACGACATTCCCGCCGGAGTCAGTGGCTGTCGAAGGCGAACCTGAGAGAGAGTAAGGTAGCCCTTGGCTGTCACGTTGCCGTAGTTTGCTCAGCGCCCTCCGCGCGCTCTGCAGTGGTCAGTTCGGCTGTTCGTGGTGTTGAGCGCTCTGGAGACTGACAACCGCAGAGGCCTCAAGAGAGAACGATGGGCCGCCGAGCGGCATTCCGATGACTCACGATGATGCTCACCGAGGCGCGGAGCCTGTGGAGGACTAGAGGATGTCAGGCTCTCCGTATCCCTAGATCTCCTCCGCGCGCTCTGCGGTGAAATCAGGCTTCTTGTTCGCGAATCGCGACCTCGGAGAAGCGGATCTCGCGGAAGTCGCAGAGCGGCCGGTAGCCGATCCGCTGGTAGATCGCGTTCGACGTGAGGTTCGAGAGATCGGTGAACAACGTGCAGAACGCCTTGCCCGAGTCGAGGATTCGCTGGCTGAGGTCGGCCACGCAGGCCGAGGCGTAGCCACGACCGCGCAGGGCGGGCGGCGTGTAGACGAGACCGATCGAGGCTCCATGAGGAGTCGGCCGTGACCGAGCGCACATCGAGACGAGGTCGCCGTCCTCCCACACAAGCAGGGACTGAGCCTCGATCGCGCGTTCGACCATCGCCTCCACGTCCGACTTCGGGTCGTTGGGTACCGCCTCGCCGATGAATGCGCCTGCCCAGTCGGTGAGATGCACGGCATCTGTGGAAGCCGCCCACCGACTGCGCCCGCCCACGCTCTTCGGCTGCGTCACTTCGGTCAGGCGATAGAGCCGCTGCTCCATGCCGGTCCGTGAGATGGCACCCGTCTCCTTCTCCCACAGCGCCGCGAAGGCATTGGCCACATCTACGCGGCCGTGCACTCCAGGCAGTGCAGTGCACCGATCGGCCAGATGGTCGGCGACGGGGCGAAGTGCATCGAGCCGCCCCTCTCCCTCTTCCGCCGCGAGCAGTAGGTTGTGGGGCGGCGTGCGCACCGCGATGGCCCGGAGTCGCTCACTGTCTTCAACGCAGGCAAGAAATGGCGCCTCGTCGCCGTAGCGGTGGCCGTCGAGGAGCCGCAAGGCAATCCCCAGCAGGAGCGAGTTCCTCGCTTCGCCTACGTACAGCGTCGAGCCGGCCACATCGAGGAACTCCGCCGCGGTCGAGAACGTACGCAACCTCATCGTCCGCCCTCCGCTTCAAGAAGGTCGATGTACGCTGGGGCCACGCGATCCGCGTCGCGAATTCCAAGCTCCGCCAGGAGGTGTCGCGCCGTGGACTCACCCTCGACGTCCGACTGGCCTTCAGCAAGGACTACCTCGAGTTCAAGGAACGCGCCAAGACCCTCGACATCATCGAGGTGAATGCGCGTGGCGCCGACAAGGTAGAGCAAGCGCCGTTTGCGCACCACGCCGCGGACGCCGAGCGCAACAGTGAGAAGCTCTTTCAGGGCGCCAAAATGGGGAGTGCGATAGACGAAGTACTCCGACGTCTTCGGCCCGACCGAGTTCGGACGTCGGTAGGCGATGAGCTCGCCCTTCCCATCCGGGAAGACGCGCAGCTTGAGGCGCCCGTCGGGGACGTTGAAGAACGTGTCCTCCTGCTCGAGTACAACGGCCGGCGCGTCGGACAGCGCCGCCGCGCGCGCGCGGACAGCGTTCATGTCTCGAACTCGCGCCTTGATCTCGACGTTGCGTGGCATCGGCACCTCCCCACGCAGGATCGTACACGTCTCCAGCGTGGAGTATCAGGTCGGAGGCTGTGCCCTCCTTTGCCAGACTTCGATCACCACGAGGACGCGGTGAGGCATCCTCCGAGTTCGAATCCCGCGAGGCACTCCATGTGTCGCTTCCCAAAACCTGAGTCGACCGTCGTCCGGAGATCATGGTATCGTACGCCTGTGCCCTGGTGCGCTCCGCACGCTAGAATCGCCTTGAGGTGAGACGCAGGTGTCGATCCTGACGGCACTCTTGACGATGCTCCTGGTTCTTGACCCGCTCGGAAATATCCCCGTCTTGCTCGCGCTCCTGGAGAAGGTGCCGCCAGCGCGGCGGCGGTGGATTCTCTTCCGTGAGTCGGTCTTTGCGCTCGGGTTCTTGCTTGTCTTTCTTTACCTCGGCCGCTATCTCCTCGGCATGCTCGCCATCTCGAAGGAGGCACTCGGCATCGCCGGCGGAGTCGTCCTCTTCCTCATCGCGCTGCGCATGATCTTTCCCCAGCCCGGAGGGATGTTCGGTCCGTCGCTCAAAGGGGAGCCGTTCGTCGTCCCGATCGCGATTCCGCTCATCGCCGGTCCGTCGGCACTGGCCACGGTGATGCTTCTCGCGACGCGGGAGCCAACGCGGCTCCTCGCGTGGACCGCGGCGCTCGCCGGAGCCTGGTGCATTTCGACCTTTGTCCTCATCGGCGCGGAGGGTCTGGGGCGCGTGTTGCGACCGCGAGGACTCGTGGCGATGGAACGCCTGATGGGGATGATCCTGATGACCGTCGCGGTGCAGATGCTTCTCTCGGGGGTTCGGGAGTTCCTCGCCGCAATCTAGGGTCGAGAAAGCTTCCACCGCAGAGGTCGCAGAGAGCGCAGAGAAGAGGCTGACAGTTCACGGCTCCGTGATCATGTAGAAGCGGCACGCGTTGGCTCAACCCGGATCGTCCCAAGTCCCTCGTCACTGCGGATCCACAGAGGGCGCAGAGGACTGGAGGCAAGCCACTGCAGGCAGGGGCCAGGATTTCCGCGGCCCAGATGGCCGTCTCAGGGTTCAGGGAAGGAGTCTCTGTTCTTGAGCCTGTCTCCTCTCCTCCGCAGCTCCGCTCTCTCGGCGCGCTCTGCGGTGACGGCCGCCCTTGTTGCGCCGCGAGGCGTCCGCTAGGGTGAATTCATGCACGTGCTGGTGGGGCTCCTTCTCGTCTTCTTGTACGAGGTAGGAGCCGCCGTCATCCTCCCGACCCCGGCCGAATTGCCTCTGGTCACGTACAAGTGGCTCCCGTTGGGCTGGATGGTCCTGTTCGCAGTCGCGGGCAAGACAATCGGTTCGTACCTCGTCTTCTACCTCGGTGACCGGCTGAAGAACACCCAGCGCTTCCAGCGGTGGGTCAGCCGGTATCGAATCTTGCAGACGCTGTCGCAGTGGTCGGAGCGCTTCGTCCGCCGATACGGTGTGTTCGCCGTGTTCCTCCTCCTCTGCATTCCGGGGTTTCCGGACACGGTCTCGCTCTACCTCTTCGCCGTCATCGGCCAGCGGCCCGTTCTCTTCTCGCTTGCGGCGGGAGCAGCAACGGCCGTTCGATTCGGTCTCGTGATCCTCGGGGTGTGGAGCTTCAGCAGGGTGGCCTAGCGAGCGCCCTCCAGAAGGTCGGCGACGCGTTCCGCGTCGAACGGCCCGCCGTGCGCGGGATGGAAGCGCTGCACGCCGCGCGCCAAAACGGCTCGCACGCTCTCGGCCCATGCAGTGCGATCTTCCAGCAGCATAGGGATGGACGGCACGTTGCGGCGCCCAAGCTTGCCCGAGACGAGATCGCCGACGATGGCATCGCCGCCGAGCACGACGGAGAGGCAGCCGCGCGTGTGCCCGGGCGTCGGTAGAAGCACCCCGTCGATTCCGTACGGCGCGAGCGTCATGACGTCGTCGACAGCCACGTCTCCCTCAACGGCTGGATACTTCGCGACCCGCGACAGGAGCGGCAGCACCAGGCGCCCCGTAATCGTGCGCGGCTTCATACAGGCGGACGCACCCTTCGTGAGGTCGTCCATCGTCTCGCGACTGCAGGCGATCGCCGCGTCGGTCGAGGTGCGGAGCCACGCGAGACAGCCGGTGTGGTCGCTGTGCGCGTGCGTGACGACGATGAGAGCGAGGTCGGCGAGTTCGATGCCGGCTCGCCGCAGTCCGAATCGAAGCATGGCCTGCTGTCCGACCATCCCCGAGTCAATGAGGATGGGGACCGGCCCTTTGATCACGTAGGCGCTCGTTGCGCCGAGGAAAATGCGAGTGATCGTCGGGCTCCCGTTCACGATGCCTCCAGCGCCCATTGGGCGCTGCTATCTTGCCACCTCGACAGAGATCCTCCAAGTGAGCCGGGAGAGGCCCGCCATGCCCTCCCACAACCAAGACGGAGCCGGTAGAATTGACTCATGACATGGGTTCTGACGCCCGCGGCGATCGTCCTCTGCTCTACAGCAGCACTGTCACTCATCGTGTTCCTGCTCGCGGTCGTCCATAAACCATTCTCTGGCAGTAGAGTGTTTTCGCTCGTCATGCTC
>CAIOLV010000148.1 GCA_903859225.1 uncultured bacterium | reverse complement strand
CGGTCACGGTGAGCGTGATCGCCGTCGACTCGCGCGGCGGAGAGAGTCTGCCGAAGACGATGACAATCACCGTTAGCGGTCCGACCCGCGTCATCGTCTACGCCTACCCGAACCCTGCATCGATCCAGGCGACGTTCAACTTGCTCTTGCCGGACGGGACGACGAACCTGGTGCTCCGCATCTTCCGGATCGATGGGCGGTTGGTGCTGGAAGAGGATCTGGTGACTGGGGCTACCAGCTACTTGTGGAATCTGCTCGATAGCGCAGGGGACCCGGTGGGCAACGGGCTGTACTTCTGCATCGTCACAGGGACCGCCGCCGCAGGCGGCACCGTACGGTCCGATGTGTTCCGGCTGCTCATCGTGCGATAAGGAGGGGACAACATGAAACGGAGACTCAGTATTCTTGGGGTGGCCCTCCTCGTTGCGGGGCTGGGCCTCGGTGCGACGGGCGAGGAAGCGGTGACCGTTCTGGACATCGCGCCGGGCGTCGCCCAGATCGGCGCGGGCGGCGCGGGCATCGCCGTCGTGAACGGCGCGGAGACGGTCTACTACAACCCCGCCGGCCTCGCCGGCCTTCCGGGCATCAGCTTCAGCTCGTTCTACGCCTCGCATATGGGCGTGGCGAACTACACGGCCTTCTCGCTGGCGCTACGAGGCTTCGCCGTCGCGGCGGAGCTCTACAGCTCCGGCGGCATTGACGGCTACGATGCTGCAGGGAACCCGACCGCCGACATTGCCTATTCCAGCACGGCGTACATGTTCGGGTTCGGCGTGGATCCGACGATGTTCCCCTTCCTGCCGCAGATGCCGCTGTCGTTCTCGATCGGCGGCCTTCTGAAAGGCGTCTCGTCGAAGATCGCCGGTATCTCGGGGAGTGGATTCGCGTTCGACCTCGGGTTCCGAATGGACATCCCGCCGTTGTCGCTCGGTCCGGTGGCGATATCCGACGCCGCGCTCGGACTCACGCTCGGCAACCTGTTCGGCGGCGTGTCCTACGATGCCACGCAGGAGACGCTCCCGATGGACATCGGGCTCGGCCTGACGGCGCGCTTCCTCGGCTCCGTGACGGTCGCAGCGGACATTCACCTCGCGGGCTCCGCCAACTTCGGCATTACCTACGAGCCGGTCCCGGCGCTGGCCCTTCGTCTCGGCGTCTTGAGCAAGGGCGAAATGTCGATCACGGCCGGCGTGGGCCTCAATGTGCAGGGGTTCTTGATTGACTACGCGTTCGTGTCGCATGCGGTGGGCCCAACGCACCGCATCGGGCTGACGCTCGACTTCTCGGCGCTCGACCTGAGCGCGTTCGGAAGCATGCTGCGGAGGATTCTCCCCTAGGGGAAGCGAAGCGAAGTGCGAGAACAGCGGGGCGCTGCGCGGGCGGCACCCCGCTGTTCATTTCCACTCCGCGCTAGGACAGCGTGATTCCCCACTCCCCAGCCAGCGCCTCGAAGCGATCGGCGGCGATGGCGGCGCGAATGTCGTCCAGGAGCCGCGCGAGGAATCGCAGGTTGTGAATCGTCGCCAGGCGGTAGTACGACAGCTCGCCGGATCGGCAGAGATGCTGGAGGTAGGCGCGAGAGTGCTCCGCGCAGGTCGGGCAATCGCAGTCGGGGTCAATGGGGCGGTCGTCAATGCGGTACGCGGCGTTGCGAAGATGGATGCGATGGCGCGGCGCATCTCGCAGGAAGACACTGCCGTTCCTCGCCATCCTCGTCGGAGCGGCGCAGTCGAACGTGTCAACGCCGCGTGCCACGGCGGCGAATACGTCCTCGATCTCGCCGATGCCGAGCAGATGGCGGGGTTTGTCGGGTGGAAGCTCCGGGATCGTCCAGTCCAGCACCCGCCACATGTCGTCCTTGGAGCGGCCGAGCGAGCCGCCGACGGCGAAACCATCGAACCCCATGTTGCGGATGACGCCCGTGCTCTCTCGCCGCAGATCCTCGTAGGCGCCGCCCTGGACGATGCCGAAGAGCTGCTGATCAGGATTTGGGAACGTCGGATCGTCGGCGAGAAGTCGGAACGCCTCGATGGCGCGCCGGGCCCAGCGATGCGTTCGCTCCATCGCGGCGCGCGTGTAGGCGTGGTCGTGAAGCGGGGAAGTACACTCGTCGAGCGGCAGGATGATGTCGGCGCCGAGCTTGCGCTCGATGGTGATGACGGACTCCGGTGTGAACGTGTGTTCCGATCCGTCGACGACGGAACGGAACCATGCACCGTGCTCGGAAAGTCGCACCAGCGGTGGACCGTCGAGGCGGCGCGGCGCGGGCTCGTCGCCGGGAAAGATGGACGCCACCTTGCCGACGCCATGCTCCCTTCCTGCGCCAAGACTGAAGACCTGGAATCCTCCGGAGTCGGTTATGGTCGGGCCGTGCCACCCCGAAAAGCCATGCAGGCCGCCGAGGGCCGCGATCGCATCCTCCCCCGGCCGCAGATGAAGGTGGTACGTGTTGGCGATGACGAGTTCGAGACCCAGCGCCGAGAGGATCCCGGGCTCGACGCCCTTCACCGAGGCGCGCGTGGCGACGGCGACGAAGGCCGGCGTGCGGACGGTGCCGTGCGCCGTCACCAGTTCGCCTGTTCGCGCAGCGGAGTAGGAAGATGAACGCAGCTCTCGGAACATAGGAGATCGAGTCCTGGTCTCGATGGAATAGACTGTACCGGATCCCGCGCGCAGCGACCAGTGCGTCCGCCTTCGCGGTCGCGTCGCACGCATTCGGTTCCAGCGAGAGAACGCTACACGCTCCTCCACGAAGGCGCGCACGCTCGGTTCTGCCGAGAGAGCGCACCGCCCTGTGTGTGCGAGGCGGCCCGACGATCTCGCTTGTCGAGCCACTAGGGAGAAGCCGGCGGTGAGTGTCGGCTTCTCCTGAACCGGGTTGGTGTCGTAGGTGTTCGAGGCTGGCGTGCGGCATCACGGACTCGCCGCAAGCCCCTAGCCGGCGGCATGACCGAGCGCCGCTGGCCAAACTCCGGCGCTGCAGCGGAGAAGGTGAGATCGCCGCGAGCCACTTGGCTTCTTTTGGTGTCCTCTCGCGTGATGGGGTCGATCGACACCTAGGGGCTAGTAGGAATACGAGACGCCGAGGACGCGGTACAGGGCGCGGTAGTCGTTCGACGGCTCCCAGAAGAGGTACCCGTCAGCGCCATTCTCCTTGGCGGCGCGGATCTCGGCAGCGATGTAGGCGTCGATCGTCATGCCGGCCGGGATGGCCATGTCGAAGACCTGCAGGAACGGGCGGATCGACGTGCGGGTACGCTTCTTCCCCGTCGTCAGGGCGTCCTTCACCACGAGGTAGGGGCCGTCCTTGTACTTCTGTTCGGTGTAGTGAGACGGGTAAAGCATCGGAGACACGACGTCGAGATGGGTCGCCATGTCCTCGAGCGATTGGCCGATCGGGTCGGTCCGCTTGACGTTCCAGTCCCACATCACGCGGCCGAATAGGTCGGCCGACAGCGTGATGCGCCGGCCGACTGCGGCTTCGACCTTCGTGAGGAACGAGTCGATCGCCGCGAAGCGGGCCTCGTACCCCGACGAGAGCCCGCCGCCGTCGGCGTAGCGGATGTAGTCGAATTGCAGCTCGTCGAACCCCATGCCGGCGACCTCTTGCGCAAGGGCGAGGTTGTAGGCGATGGCCGTCGGGTCACTCGCCGGAACCCACCCGTTGGAGTAGCCGAGGTGCGCCGCGAGCCGAGGATCATTGAAGACGACCTGGCGGGCGATGACGTAGAAGCCTTGTGCGCGCAGGATGGGAATCAGCTTCTTGAAGTCGAGGAGTCCTTTGGACGCTCCGAGGGTCTTTGCCAACGCGACGTCGCTCGCGTACGAGACATCGCCGTGATTGTCTTTAACGTTGATCACGAGCGTATCGATCTTGCCGGCCTTGCGGGCCTCGAGGACTCCGCGCAGGATGTCTTCGCTGAGGACGCCGTACGCGGTCAAGTACACGCCGACCCGACCGTGCCCGGTGCGCGTCGCGGAAGGGGCGGGTTGGGTCTGCGCCGGCCCTGCCGCGCGCTCGGCGGACACGAGAGGAACGAACAACACCACAACGGCTGACAGGACAAGGCACAGGGTCCGCTTCGGTCGTCGCATGAAACAACTCTAGCGGGACCACGCCTCAGGTGTGATCCACTCGGTCCGGCATCTAGGGGACGTTCGGCACGTCGCGCGGCGCCGGTCGCTTCACACCCTCTTCACGAGACTGCCACACGCTCGATAGGGCGAGCGCGGACGATCAGGTAGCGGGAGGCTGCTCGGACGATTACCGGGCCGAAACCGCGTTGGCTATACTGATGTTGCTGTGTCGCACGGAGGATCCGGGTGGCTCTTCGTGTGCTTGACAGAAAAAGGAGTCTGACCGAATGAAACGCAGTCTTGCGCTCTTGTTGTTCATTTGCGTAGCGCTCACGCTTCTCGCAGGGGGATCCGCCCTGGCCCGCGGACCGATCTCGATCCAGAGCGACGCCGACTTCACGGCGGAGAACGGTGTGATCGCTGGCAGCGGCGCGGCCGCGGATCCGTACGTGATCGCCGGCGGTGAAGTGACGGCGGGTCCGGACGATGTGTACGGCGTGAGGATCGAGAACACGCGCGCCTCGTTCGTCTTGCGAGGCGTCATGGTCCAGGGCGCATCGGCCACAAACGGCGCGGCGATCCGCATCGCCTTTGCTTCGGCGGGGCGGTTGGAAGGCTGCACGGTCTCGGGATCCGTGAACGGTATCGAGATCGTCTCGTCCACCGGCATCGTGATGCGCAATTGCGTCCTATCGACAAACGGTTCCGGGTTGAAAGTGAGCGGCGACGCGACCGAGCAGTTCAACCACGACATCGACGCCTCGAACCTCCTGAACAACAGGGAGATTCACTACTACTACGGGCTTGATGGCGCGACGATCTCCGGACTGACGACGTCTCACTTGACGGTGGCCGGCAGCCGCAACGTGACAGTGACGGGGAACAATGTCGTTGACGGCGACGGCCTTCGCCTGGCGTTCGTCACCGGGTCGATTGTGTCCGGAAATTCCGTGTACCGCACGACGCCGATGTACACCGAGCATGGGATCTTCCTGCTCCAGTCCTCCGACAACACCGTCGAGGGGAACTCGCTCCGCAACAATCGCCTCGCGGGGCTTCAGCTGACCCTGTCGTCGCGCAACGTGGTGCGGGACAATCAGTTGCAGTCCAACGACTCCGGGATCCGCCTCGTGGCGTCGGACGAGAATCAAGTATCGGACAATGTCCTGTTCGCCAACGTCTCGGGCATCCTCCTGTCGAGCGGCTCGAGCGGCAACACGGTGGCGGACAACGTGATCTTCCACGCGAACACGAAGCTAGCCATTTCGCTCGAACAGGCGGACGGCAACCGCATTGAGCGCAATGGGATCACCGACTGCGAGGTCGGGATCACGCTTGGCGAACTGGCGACCGGCAACGTCGTCGAGGCGAACACGATCCTCAACGGCGCCTACGGCGTCCAGCTTTTCGGGAGCTACAACTGGATTCTGAAGAACCTCATCGCGCAAGAGTCGCGGGGCATCCTGTGTCCCGAGACGTACGCGCGCTCGGTGACCCGCGGGAATGAGATCCGCGGCAACGTGTTCACTGACAACAACCAGGACATGTACCTCAACCTCGACTCGGTGGCGAACCATGTCGGGGAGAACGCGTTCCTCGGAGATGCGACGAACCTCGTCGCGGACTATGGGACGGGCAACGCCTGGACCATCGGCGGGATCGGCAACTTCTGGGGATCGACGTCCGTCGTTGACGCGAACGGAGACGGAGTCGGGGATTCGCCGATCACGGTCTATCCGTCGACTGCGACCGACAGCGCGCCGCGCGCTACGTGGACTCCGGTTGGTGCCGGGCTTGGCATCCTGGGAACCCTCGGATCGGAGAGCGTGTCGATCGTGAACGCGAGCGGCGGCACGTTCCAGATGAGCGTTCTCACGGCGGACAGCGGCATCGAGCGCTGGGTGGGACTACGCGCCTTCCCCGTGGCGTACATCGACAGGTTCCCGGGCGTCCTGTTCCGCTTCGACACGGAGGGCCAGCTCAAGTTCACCATGCAGACGGTGCTCTTTGATCTCGACATCGCCTTTTTTGCCGCGGACGGGTCGTACGCCGGCGGGACGACGATGAAGGCGAATAGTCAGGACTTGTACACGGCGTCCGCGCCGTTCAAGTACGCGATCGAGCTTCCGACGGGGTCTCTGGCGAGTCTCGGCATCGCGGACGGCGCGCGGCTCCTTCTTCCGTAGCATGGCGACGCCGCGAAGAGCGATCACGACCGTCGTCTTCGACCTCGATGGCACGCTCGTCCGCTACCGCGGCGTCGAATTCGAGTCGAGTTGGGGAGCGATCGCCGCCGCGGCTGGCGTCGGCGATCGCTCCG
>CAIOLV010000147.1 GCA_903859225.1 uncultured bacterium | reverse complement strand
CTGCGAGACGGGAAGACGAGGAGGAAGCTCGGTCATGAACGCTCGCCATCTGGTGTCGCTGCGCGACCTGTCGTCGGAAGACATCCACGAAATCCTCGATGTCGCTCGCCATCTCAAGCTGGAGCATCGCTCCGGCGTGCGTCATACGATGCTCGCCGGGAAGACCCTGGCGATGGTCTTCCAGAAGCCGTCCTTGCGGACGCGCGTCTCGTTCGAGGCCGGGATGGAACAGCTCGGCGGCCACGCCATCTACCTCGGACCGAGTGACATCAAGCTCGGCGAGCGCGAGACGACCGAGGACATCGCGCTGAACCTGTCCCGCTTCTGCGACGCGATCATGGCACGCGTGTTCAAGCACGAGACGGTCGTCGAGCTGGCGAAGCACTCCTCGGTGCCCGTCATCAACGGTCTGTGCGATATGGACCATCCGTGCCAGGGGCTGGCCGACTTCATGACCATCTGGGAGAAGAAGCGGCGGTTCGATGGCCTGACGCTGGCGTTCATCGGCGACGGCAACAACGTCGCGCACTCGCTGATCGACGGGTGTGCGAAGCTCGGCATGGCGTTCCGCATCGGCTGCCCGGCCGGGTACGAGCCGAACGCCGACGTCGTCGCCGCGGCGCGCGCACTGGGCGTGTCGGTTGAGATCACGCACGACCCCCGAGCTGCAGCGAAGGGCGCCGACGTCCTCTACACCGACGTGTGGATCAGCATGGGACAGGAGGGCGAGGCGAAGTCGAAGGCGAACGCGTTCGCCGGGTTCACCATCGACTCGAAGCTCGTCGCGGCGGCGAGCCAGGACGCGGTCATTCTTCACTGCCTGCCGGCGCACTACGGCGAGGAGATCACGTACGACGCGTCGCGCAGTCCGGGAAGCGCCATCTTCGACCAGGCCGAGAACCGGATGCACGCTCAGAAGGCCGTCCTCGCCCTGCTGATGTCGTAGGAGGAACGATGCCGAAGGAAATCGTCGCCGGATCGGACGCGAAGGGCGACTGCTGCGTCACCGTGACGTCGGGCAAGGCGCTTGCTGTCGTCGTGGCGACCGACGATCCCAACCTGTTCGAGCGGGGGATCCGCGAGGTTGTGGACGAGACGCTGGCGGCGCTCGCGCCGCAAGGCCGAGTCAAGGCCACCGTCTCCGTCGCCGACAAGGGCGCGCTCGACTACGTTCTCGCGGCGCGCGTCGAGGCGGCCGTTCGCCTCGCGTTCCCCGAGATCCCGGCCATCGCGCCCAAGGTGCGACGTCGGCCGAGCGCAAACGACGCACCGCGCCGCAGCCGCCTCTACGCGCCGGGCAACAGCCCGCGCATTCTCGTGGGCATCGAACTCCACGGCGCCGACTGCGTGCTCGTCGACCTCGAGGACTCCGTGCCGCCCGCCGAGAAGCCGGCAGCCCGCGTCCTCGTGAAGCATCTGCTCTGTGCCATCGACTTTCCGAATGAGGTCTGGGTCCGCATCAATCCGCTTGCGCTCGGAGGCGCCGATGACGTTCGCGAGGTGCTCCTCGCGCGGCCGCACGGCGTGGCGTTGCCGAAAGCCGAGTCGAAGGAAGACGTCGTCGCCTTGTCGGTGGAACTGGCGAAAGCCGAGAAGGAATCCGGCGTGCCGGTCGGTTCGACGTGGATCATGCCCATCCTTGAGACAGGGAAGGGCGTCCTTCACGCCGAAGAGATCTCGTGCGCCGACCCGCGCGTCGTCGTCGTCGCGTTCGGGGCCGAGGACTACACCCGCGACGTGGGCGCGAGGCGCACGCCGGAAGCGCTCCTCTTCGCGCGCTCGATGATTGTTGCTGCGGCCAAGGCCGCGGGAGTGCAGGCCTCGGACACCGTCTACGCCAACGTCGACGACGAAGCGGGCCTGGCCGCGGAGGCGAAGCTCGCCCGCGACCTCGGGTTCGACGGAAAAGGGTCGATTCACCCGGGGCAGGTTCCCGCTTTGCACGCCGCATTCACCCCGAGCGAGAGAGAGATGGAAGAAGCTCGCGCCATCGTTGCGGCGGCAGAGGACGCCGAGAAGCGGGGCATCGGAGCCATCGCGATCGGCGGCAAGATGATTGACCGGCCGGTGCTTGAGCGGGCGCGGTACGCGCTGCGCTTCGCCGATCGGCTCGCTGGTCGACAGGTCGAGCAGCCGGGGAGTCCGCGCGCCTCCGCGGTGGAAGGAAAGGAGGCGCGAAGATGAAGAACGCGCTCGGCCGTGAGATTCCGAAGACGATCGGCAGTCGCACCGTCGAAGCGTACGCCGGCGCGTTTGCCAAGAAGCGGTCCGGCCTGAAGGCGCCGCAGCATCAGAAGTCG
>CAIOLV010000146.1 GCA_903859225.1 uncultured bacterium | reverse complement strand
TCGGCTTGAGAAGGATCGTCTCGCCGGCCCGCGCGAAGCGCTCGACCCCGCCGAGAAGTTCGATCCCGCGCTCGACGGCCGCTCGCACATAGTCCGTGTCGTAGGACGTGCAGCGAACGACGGCGACGCGGCTCATCGCGCACCTCCAGTTCGGCAGATCCCGGCCTCGTCGTCACAGCACGGCCCGCCGCGGTACTCGAATTCCAACGTCGCGTGACTGATCCCGAATCGCTTCAGTTCCTCTTTCACGCAACGGCGGAGCTCGGCGACGCGCGTGTAGTCGTCGATCTCCGGGACCACGACGTGCCCGGTGAGGACGTGGTGTTCTCCATCCTGGGACCAGACGTGGACGTGGTGGGTATCACACACGCCGGGTACCCTCCGAATGGCGTCTTCGACCTCCTCGAGCGTGACGCCCATGGGAACACCCTGAAGAAGGATCACCAGCGTCTCGCGCAACCGCTTGATGACGTTCCAGAAGACGTAGACGGTGATCGCGATCGACAGGATCGGATCGAGGATCGGCAGATCGAAGACCTTCATGACGAGCGCCGTCAGAAGCACCGCCGCCCAGCTGAGGACGTCCTCCAAGAGATGCCACGTCACAAGGCGTTCGCTCAGCGAGCGACCGCCATGCATGCGCAACGCCGCCAGCCCGTTTGCAGCGATTCCGACGCCCGCAAGAATGAGCATTCCCGACGCGTTGGTCGCCTCGGGAGTGAAGAGACGAGGAATCGACTTCCACAAGACCACCGCACCGCCACCGATCAGCAGGATGGACATGACGAGCGCGCTCAAGAGCGAGAAGCGTCGGTAGCCGAACGTGTACACCTCGTCGCCCGACTTCCGGGACACTCGCTGGAAGTGCCATCCCAGCGCAAGCGCAAAGCAATCGCCCAGGTCGTGTAGCGCATCGGACAAGACCGCCATGCTGTTGGTCCACACGCCGCCAGCGGCTTCGATCAAGGTGAACGTGAGGTTCAGAAAGAACGCAAACCCAATGCGCCGCTTAGCAGAAGATGCTGAACCGTGGTCGTGGTCGTGACCCATTGCGCAACACCGTCATGACATCCGACGGCGGCTACCCTCCCGCACCAACCAGTCTAGGACGACTCGACCAGGTATTCCAGGAAGTCCTTGAACCTTTGCTCGAGGCGCTTCGTGTCGACCGAGTAGTAGCGGTTCTGCGCGTCTCGTCGCACCGCAACGAGCTCCTCCTGCCGGAGCACCTGAAGATGGCGCGATACTGTCGGCCCCGCGAGTTCGAGCGCAGCCGTGAGCTCGTCCACGGACATCTCTCCGTTCTGAGAAAGGAGTCGGAGGATGGCCGTTCGCGACCGGCTGGACAGGGATTTGAAGAAGGTTGCATGCGGGTCGATCATTCCGTTCCTCCTGCATCGGCCCCATCTCGCGCCAAACCACTTGACAGGGCCTCATTGATGAGTATAATGCCAAGTGCGCATCTAGACAAGTGCGCAATTACCAAGTCACCGAAGGAGGTGGCAAGAATGACCAAGAAGCCAGCGGCGAAGAAGCCAGCAAAGCCCGCACCGAAAAAGGGAAAGTAGCTGGATTGAGAAGACAGCAGCCTCCATACAAGCCCACCGAGAGTCCGAGGCTGCTGTCATCTTTGTCGGGGCAGTCCACGCTTGCCCTGAGAGAGCCATGAACTCCGAACCGCGCATTGGCCTTGCCCTCGGCTCCGGCGGAGCGAGGGGGGCAGCACACACAGGCATCCTGAAGGTCCTAGACCGGGAAGGCATTCGCCCTACTGTTGTCGCGGGGTCGAGCATCGGGTCGCTGATTGGCGCCGCGTACGCTGCCGGGAAGCCGACCGCCGACATGGAGAAGGAATGGCTCGCGGTCGGTGTCTCCAGAGTCCTGCGGGGTTTCATGCCCACATTTCCCAGCGCAGGACTCAGTTCGGGCCACGAACTGAGGAAGCTCCTTCACGGGTTGTTCGGGGACGTCACGATCGAGGATCTGGCGATGCCTTTCGCTGCCGTAGCCTGCGACATCGACACGGGAGAGCCCGTGGTGCTCAAGACCGGATCGCTCGTCGACGCCGTCCTCGCTTCCACCGCGATTCCCGGCATCTTCTTCCCGGTGCGCCACGGATCGCGCATCCTCGTGGACGGTGGCATGGTGGATCCCGTCCCGGTCAGCGTGTGCCGCAATCTCGGAGCGGACATCGTGATCGCGGTCGACATCACTGCGCGACCTGTGCCCACCACGCCGAGCGGCCGCGGTGTGTGGAATCGGATCGGAGACCACGTCCACGACGGTCTCAGCCAACAGACGTGGCTTCCGGCCAGCCTCACGGAGTGGCTCGAGGCGGCGTTCCGGGAGCGCCCCGAGAGGCCGCTTCCCGGACTGTACAGCATCCTGAACCAATCGGTCTCCATCCTGTTGCAGGAGATCGTCCGGCAGCGACTGGTCCTCGATCCCCCCGAGGTTCTGATTCGCCCCGAGCTATCGCTGACCATCCTCGGCTTCCGTCAGGCAAGGGAGGGCATCGAGGCGGGGGAACGGGCGGCCGAAGCCGCGTTGCCTCAACTGCGGGAAGTGCTGGCCGAGCGGTCCGCGGGGTAGCGGTTGCCCGTCCTCGGGCCGTGCTCCATGATGTCGCACGAGGTGAGCCGATGATCGCAAGAGTCGCCCTTCTTCTCGCCATCGGCATGGCTGCGTTCGCGGCCGTGTCTCAGGCGGCGTCTGTCGCTCAGGATCCGGTCGTGGTCGTGTTCTATCGCGAGGGATGCGAGGATTGCCTCCGCATGGAGCCGGTGCTAAAGGACCTCGAGGCACAATACCCCAACCTCGGATTTCGCTACATCGAGGGAGCGGATCCGGACGCAACGCTGATGTGGTCGCTCGCTGCGGTATACGGCGTGGTGCCGTTGCAGTTTCCCGTGATTTTCGTCGGCAAGACGGCACTCGTGGGCGCCAGTCGCGCGAACGAGCTCACCCTGCGATCCGCGGTCGAGGCGTGCGCATCAGCGGCGTGCGCGTCTCCACTGGACTCGATCCATCCGTCAGGCATCCCGTGGCTGACGATCCTGCTCGTCGGCCTGGCCGCGCTCGTTCTCGTCGTCGTTTTCCTCGCGTGACGGGAAACCGGACGATCGCCTTCGCGGTGCTCTCTGCCGCACCCGTCTCTGGCGGGAACGCGGCCGCTTCTTCTCTGGACATCTCACCGCACGAGGCGATGCGCGACTTCGTGATCGCGGAGCAGGCGAGATCGGCCGCCCCAGGGCTCCTCATCATTCCCCGGAACGGGCTCGAGCTTCTGACGATAGACGTCTACCCGACAGCGACCTCGCCGCAGAGTACTTCGCGGTCCTCGACGGCGTTGGGCAGGAGGACCTCTCCTTCGGATACACGACAGATGACGTCCCGACGCCGCAGGAAGACCACGAGCGGCTGCTCGCGCTTCTCGATCGGGTCAAGAGCGGTGGCCGCGCGGCGCCCGTCGTCGACTATTGCCGAGGCTCAGAGCACATCCAGGCGGCGCGCTCCGTCTGGGCGGCGCACGGATTCGCCGGCTACGCCGCGCCAACCCGAGACCTGGGAGCGATCGCTTTCGACAATATGCAGCCGTTCGACGAGAGCGCCGGTAGTGTCCTGGCGCTCTCGTCCGCCCGTAACGTCCTCTTTCTGCTCAACCCGGGGCGTTTCATCGATCGACGCGCGCTGGCGACGGCGATCGCTGCCACCAACTACGACGTGGTCGTGCTCGACGGATGGTCTGACGTCGACCAACCTCTGTCTCGCTCCGACGTTGAGTCCCTCAAGTCGAAGCCGGGCGGGGAAAAGCGCATCGTCCTCGCCTACCTCTCGATTGGAAAGGCGGAGGACGATCGCAACGACTGGGATCCAAGTTGAGACGAGCATCCACCCGCCTGGCTCGGGGACGAGAATCCGGACTGGCCTGGAAATTACGCCATGCAGTTCTGGGATCCCGGGTGGCAGACCATCATTGACGCGTGTATCAGCGGACTTGTGGACGCGGAATTCGACGGAATCTGCCTTGACAAGTTCGATGCGTATGCAGCGTTCGAAAGCCCCTAGCCGGATGAGGGTGGAGCCTTTCCGTCCGTCTTGTCTTCCGTCTTGTCTTTCGTCTTCGGCGCGGCCTCTGACGTCTCATCCTCCGGTCGGCCGGAGTGGTCCTTGCGCGACCACATGTAGCTTCTCGCCGTGACGTAGATCGTTGCTGCGGCACAGAGCCCAAGGACCAGGACGATGACGACCGTTCCCCCGCTGACTGGCATGGCCGGCTCAACCTCCTTTGCACGCACGTCTTGCCGACGCCCGCCCGATGATAGCGGATTCGCCGCCGAGGCCGGAGGCCATCGAGAGAGACGCCGCAGCATCGAGCGCGATGCGGATTTCCCGATCGATCGCGTTTCGCACGAGATCGCGGTGCGGGTCGTGATCGCCAGACGACGCGGAACGAGCGTCTCCGTCGATGGCCACGACGGCGCCGGTCCGAACACGACGCATCGTTCCGACGATGAACAGCGCGGAGCACTCCATCTCAACGCACACCGCACCTGCCGCGGCATAGGTCTCAAACCCGAGGTCGAGGACACCGCGGTAGAAGGCATCTACCGTGAGCCCAATCCCCCGATGAGCGCGCTCGCCTCCCTCTCTTGCAGCAGCCCAAAGGGCAGCCGAGACGTCGGGATCGGCGATGGCCGGCATTTCGATCGGCACCAACTGGCGCGACACGCCCTCACCGCGCGCCGCGGCGAGGACGACAACAAGATCACCCGCCACGACGCCATCGGAGAGCGATCCAGCAGTGCCGACACGGATCAGCGTCCGCGCGCCAGCTCGGATGGCTTCTTCGTAGGCGATGACCGCGCCCGCCGCGCCGACGCCGGCCGATGTCACTCCGATCGAGACCCCGCGATGCGTGCCCCGGTAGCTGTGATACTCACGATTCGCCGCCAGGCGCACTGCGCCCTCCAGACTCTCGGCGATTCGTTCCGCTCGCTTCGGGTCCCCTGGGACCAGCACCACGTCCGGCAAGTCGCCGGGGCTGAGCAATAGATGAGGAAGCGCCTGCGTCATGTCCACCTCCGCGCGACGATTCTACCCCGCTTCGGTCTGGGACCGAGGCGCCGCCGACGGCTCATTGACGCGCGCACCCTCCGCGGGTATGAGGGCGCCGCGACGGCTGAAGGAACGCACCGCTTTGCCTTCGAAACGCAACTCGCTGTAGCCTCAACCGCGACGACGGACGGAGTCTACCGCGTCGGCTTGATTGCAGACACGAATGTCCCGACCGCGTTGGTCCGGCTTCCCGAGCCTCTCAGAGCAGGCCTGTCCGAAGTCAATTGCATTATCCACACCGGAGATCTCGTGTCTCTCGATGTCCTCGACGAACAGGACGCGATGGCTCCGACGACGGCCGTTGCCGGGAATTGCGATCCCTTAGAGGTTGCCCGCTGTCTTCCGGAGCGGACCACGCTGTCGCTCGCCGGCCGGCGTGTCGGCGTCTGCCATGGCCACCAGCGGTCGATGCTGCAGAATCAATACACCGCCTGCCGTTACGACGAGCCGCAGTTCGATCTCTTCTGCCAGGCCATGGAGGTCCAGCTCCCCGACTGCGACGTCATCGTGTTCGGGCATTTCCACACTCCGGTCGTGCGGGAGTGGCATGGCATCCTGTTCGTGAATCCCGGTTCGATCGCGCCGCCGCATGCGCGGCCCACCTACGCGGTCCTAGAGCTCGGCGAGCGCGTCACGGCGCGCGTCCATCTCTTGGGATAGAAGCAGAGGCGCGTTCGGCGATACCGAGAGCCATGGAAGCCCAAAGCATCTGCCGCTCTTCGCGAGCAGCTCAAATGTGGCAGCAACTAGGGTCGTCCGAGTGCAGCGCCGATCGAACCCTCACGCGCCAAGCGCTTCGGACTGCTGTGTGCCGCAGGCTACGCCTTCAGATTCGTCCGCTTCGTGCTGACCGGCGGCCATTAGCCCCTCTCATCGGCGGGGAAGTCGTTGCCTCGTCTCGACTTCCGCCGCCGGCCGAGCTATTCTCGCCCTACGGCCGCGGGAGACTCAGGGCCGCGGGAGACTCGGGACCTTCCGAGAGAGGATGGCATGTCGATCGACAAGAATCTCTTCCAGGGCAAGAGAGTGCACCTCACCCGCCTGACGCGGGACGACTCTCCAGCGATGGCTCTATGGACGCACGACACTGGCTACCTGCGTCTTCAGGACACGGAGATCGCCGCCATGGAGACGCCGGAAGAGGTCGCCGCGTTTATCGATCGCGAGAACGAATCGTCGACCGCCTACTTGTTCGGCATCCAAAGAAACTCGGACGACACGCTCATCGGCACGGTTGGCTTGTTCGACATCGCGTGGGGTAGCCGCACCGCGTGGGTCGGAGTGGGAATCGGCCGCCGAGAGGACTGGAGCAAAGGGTACGGCAGCGAGGCGATGAAACTCGTCATCCAGTACGCGTTCGACGAACTCAACCTCCATCGTCTGCAGCTCACCGTGATCGACTACAACCCGCGCGCCATCGCCATGTACGAGAAGCTCGGCTTCGTTCGGGAGGGAAACTACCGCGAGTTCATCGAGCGGGACGGGGCGCGCCACGATCTC
>CAIOLV010000145.1 GCA_903859225.1 uncultured bacterium | reverse complement strand
GGTGGGACCGCTCCGAATCCGGACGTCGTCCGAAGAACTCAGGTTCGCCTGTTTTGGCGGGACGCTGTCCATGGACGGGAATCGCGTTGTCATCCTCGGCTCCGAGATCGTGCCGCGCCAAGAGATCAACCTGGAGGAAGCCCGCCGCCGGGCGACGGACACGTCGCGCACCGCAGGGGAACAGGCGAGCGCGCGAGTGCGCCTCGAATTGCTGGAAAAGGTAGCGGGAAGCCATGACTAGACGCGTCGCGATCACCGGTCTTGGCCCGATTACGCCGATCGGCATCGGACGAGACGCGTTCTGGGACGGCCTGCGCTCAGGCCGCAGCGGCGTCTGTCGTGTCGACGACTTGGTTGACCTAGATGGCATCGACGTCAAGATCGGCGCTCCGGTGCGCGACTTCGATCCCCTCGCGTTCATGGATGCGAAACACGCGCGGCGGGTGGACCGCTCGGCGCAGTTGGCGCTTGGCGCCTCGTCGCTTGCGCTCGAGGACGCCGGTTTCTCGAACGCTGGCTACGACCCCGATCGCGTGGCCGTCATCACCGGAACGGGCATCGGCGGAATGGAGACCTTCGACGCCAACTTGCGTGAGATGCTCGATCGCGGCCCGCGCCGTGTGAGTCCGTTCTTCGTGACGAGCCTCATGCCGAACGCGCTGGCGGGCGAGATCTCGATCCAGTTCGGATTCCGCGGCGCGAACTTCGGCGTCGTGTCCGCGTGTGCGTCGAGCGCGCATGCCATCGGCTTGGCGGCTCACCTCATCTCTGCCGGTTTGGCAGACGCGGCGGTGGCCGGCGGAGCGGAGGCCGTCCTGTTGCGGATCACGTTCGCCGGATTTGCTCGCATTGGTGCGGTGTCACGGCGCAACGACGAGCCGGAGCGAGCGTCCCGCCCGTTCGATCTCGGGCGCGATGGGTTCGTCATGGGAGAAGGAGCCGGGTTCGTCGTTCTCGAGGACTACGACCGAGCGGCCGCGCGAGGCGCGCGAATCTACGCGGAGTTGGCCGGCTGTGGCATGACCGGGGACGCATTCCACATCACGTCGCCGGCCGAGGACGGCGAAGGCGCCCGCCGGGCGATCGAGCTGGCGCTTGAGCAGGCCGGCGTCGCTCCCTCCGATGTGGACTACATCAACGCGCACGGGACGTCGACGGAGCCGAACGATCGGATCGAGACCCTGGCGATCAAGCGAGCGTTCGGCTCGGCCGCGACGAAGGTGAAGATCAGTTCCACGAAGTCGCAGGTCGGCCACCTGCTCGGCGCGGCGGGAGGCGTGGAAGCAATCGCCACCTTGCTCTCGATGGAGCATGGGTTCATCCCTGCGACGAAGAACTACGAGGTGCCGGATCCCGCGTGCGATCTAGACTACACACCCGTCTCGACGACGCTCCCGATTCGCATTGCGCTATCCAACTCGTTCGGATTCGGGGGACAGAACGCCGTGCTGGCCTTCGTCAAGGAGTAGCGGCTACTGCCGGGCCTAGAATTGGCGGATGAAGCGAAGGTCGTTCGTGAGGAACGCCCGGATGTCGTCGATCCCGTACTTCAGCATTGCCATGCGTTCGATGCCGAGGCCGAAGGCAAACCCACTCACCCGTTCCGGGTCGTAGCCTACGGCGGAGAGGACGGCCGGGTCCACCATCCCTGCACCCATGATCTCCAACCAGCGAGATGCGCCGGGCGCCTTGATGTGGACCTGCACCGACGGCTCTGTGAACGGGAAGAAGTCCCCGGAGAAGCGCATCGTGTATCCCTCGCCGAAGTACTCGCGGGTGAAGAGCTCAAGGACGTACTTCAGGTTCGCGAGCGACAGCCCCTCTTCGACCCAGAGAAGCTCGATCTGGTGGAAGACGGGCGAGTGCGTCGCGTCCTGGGCATCGCGACGATAGCAGCGTCCTGGGCAGATGATGCGCACGGGGGGCGACGTCGACTCCATCACGTGAATCTGGACCGGCGACGTGTGCGGCCGGAGGAGCGTCGTGTCGCTGATGTAGAACGTGTCCCAATCGGCGCGCGCCGGGTGGTCGGCTGGGATGTTGAGCGCCTCGAAGTTGTAGTACTCCGTCTCGATCTCGGGTCCGGTGGCGACATCAAAGCCCATGCGCAGAAAGATGGACTCGATCTCCCGCTGGACGCGGGTGAGAGGGTGCATGTGGCCGATCGCGCGGCTGATCCCAGGCAGCGTCATGTCGACGCTCTCGCGCGTCAGACGCTCCTCGAGCGCGCATCCCGAGAGGGTCGTGGCGCGCTCCTCGAACGCGCGGGTGATCCCGTCCCGCAACTCGTTCAGCAGGCGACCGGCCTCACCTTTCTCCTCAGAGGAAACGTCCGCCAGAACCTTGAACAGCTGCGAGACCCGTCCCTTTCGGCCAAGATACTCGACGCGAAACGCCTCGAGCGTCGCCGTGTCGTTGACCGAGGCGAGTCCGCGCGCCATCTCTCCGTTCAGGTCCGCAATGGTCTTCCCTAGACTGGATAGGTCACCCATTTGGCGGGGAGTATAGCGGTCGCTTTTTCCATTGACAAGTGGCTTTCCGCGTGTAGTCTCAGGGCGGAAGCAACGCGCTCGCACGAGCGAGCGGGCTTCGGGAAGGGGCGATCGTGACAAAGAGTCGAACCGTCTATGCGGACCGCCGACGGGCTCTCGTGAAGAGCCTGGAACCGAAGGCGTTCATTGCCTACAACTACGAGCACTCCGACCGCGCCACGTTGCGGTATCTCTCGGGATTCACGGGAGAAGGGACACTGTTGCTCTCCGACGGCGACGGCGTGCTTCTCACTGACTCTCGCTACACCGAGCAGGCGAAGCGAGAGGTGGGGGAACTTCGCGTCCAGGAGTGGCGAGACTGGATGGCAAAGGACGCCGCAGCGGAGATCGCCGCCCGCCATCTCGCGGCGGTCGCGTTCGCGGCGCGGCGTGCGACGTACAGCTGGTTCGACGC
>CAIOLV010000144.1 GCA_903859225.1 uncultured bacterium | reverse complement strand
CGGAGGTGAGGCTCAAGAACGTCGCGTACCGCCTCAATCCGGTTCCTGACCTGATTGGCCGTCGAGAGCCCGAGAGCTTTTCGAAGACCCGTGATGGTGTGCATGTGCCTACGATAGCCTGGCGCGCAGCGCTGGCCAAGCGCCAATTGTGAGACAACGGACGATGGAGTAGCCTTGCCGCATGCCGATCCAGCGCCTCGCGAAGGAACTCAGCCAGAAGATCGCCGCGGGAGAGGTCATCGATCGCCCCGTGTCCGTGGTCAAGGAGCTGATGGAGAACGCGATCGATGCGGGGAGCCAGCAAATCGGGATCGAGCTGCGTGCCGGCGGGCTGGCCGAGATCGTCGTGCGCGACGACGGCTGCGGGATGACGGTGGAGGATCTGCGGCTGTGTGGTGAACGGCACGCGACGAGCAAGATCCGGAGTGTCGAGGATCTCGGGGCGTTGCGCACGTTGGGGTTCCGTGGCGAGGCGTTGGCGAGCGTTGCCGCCGTGGCGCACGTTCGGCTGGTGTCTCGCGCCGCTGGAGCGAGCGAGGCGTACGGACTGGCGCTCTCACCCAGCGGTGCAGAGGAGCCGCTGCCCGACTCCCGCGGCCCGGGAACGACCGTAGAAGTGAGGGATCTGTTCTTCAACCTGCCGGCGCGCGCCAAGTTCATGGGGGCGCCGCGCACCGAGGCGCTGCACATCAACCGCCTCGTGCAGCGCTTCGCCCTCATGCTTCCGGACGTCGGTTTCGTGCTGTCGCACGACGGGCGCGAGGCGTTCGCGGCGCCGCGCGTTCGGACGTTGCTCGAACGCATCGGCCAGGTCTACGGGGCCGACGTCGCGCGAGGGATGATTCCGCTGGACGGTCGGCGGGGCGCGATCCGTGTGAGCGGCTGCATCAGTCACCGCGACGTCAAACGCGGGAATCGACGAGACCAGCTGTTTGTCGTCAATCGAAGATCGGTCAACGATCGCGGGTTGGGGTACATCCTCGCGGGCGCCTATAGCGGGATCCTTCGTCCCGGCAGCTTTCCCATCGCCGTCCTGTGCGTCGATCTACCTCCGGACCAAGTCGACGTCAACATCCACCCGCGGAAAGAGGAGGTCCGGTTTGCCAACTCGCGCGAGGTGCAGGACGCGGTGGCCGCAGCGCTGCACCAGGCGCTGACATCACCGAGCATGATGGGCCGGATCCCCGTCGGCGGCCGCGAGGAACCTCCCGACACGGAGTCCTTCGCCGGGGGTGGAGCACAGATGGTGCGTGACGCGGCGACGGCACGGCCGTTGTCACTCGGCCTCCCGATGTCTACGACCGCGTCGCGCGAGCCAGAAGAAGTGAGCCTGGCGTCGGAGCGACGCGTCGTCGGGCAGCTGCACGACATGTACCTCTTGGTGGAGACGGTAACGGGGTTGGAGATCGTCGATCAGCACATTGCGCACGAGCGAATCCTCTACGAGCGGCTGCGGCGCGAGTTCGGAGACTCCGGAATCGTGCGGCAGCTCTTCCTTCTCCCGGCGCGCATCGAGCTTCCGTTTGAGGCCGCGGAAATCGTCGGCGCCGGCCTCGCAAGGCTCGAACGTGCCGGCGTGGTCCTCGAGGAATTCGGAGGCGGCACGTTCCTCCTGCGCGAGTATCCGCAGGCCTTGGCCGACGAACAGACGCCTCGCGGCTTCCAGAGTGTCGTCGACGCGTTGGTCGACGTGCTTCGCGAGGAAGGGGATGTCGAGGAGGCGTTGTTCGACGGCATCCTTACGCAGCTGGCGTGCGCGGCGGCGATCAAGGCCGGCGACCGGATCCCGCTCGTCGAAGCCCAGGCGCTCGTCGATCAGTTGATGCAGCAGGAGAACCCGTACAGCTGTCCGCACGGGCGGCCGATCGTGTTCGCCATCGATCGCGCAGAACTGGACCGTAGGTTCGGCCGCTAGGCTGGCACAAGGACGCGAAGCGCCTTGGGGACGACGCTCACCGTGAACGCTGTTCGCGGCAACTCGTAGGGTTCCCCGTCGATGTGGGCGATCAGCTTCGCTTCCGAAGCGAGCGTTATCCGCGGGACCTGCATGTAGTGGACCTGGGGGAGCTTGAGGTGTTTGCCGGCGCGCGCCTGCGGCAAACGCAAGAGTCGCTCCACTTTCGAGAAGTCACCAATCGCCGCGACATCGATCAGGCCGTCATCCACCGTCGCCCGCGGGGCGAGCATGAAGCCTCCGCCGCAGTACTTCCCGTTCGATACGCCGAGCGAGATACAGCGGAGATCCTCCGAGATCCCCTGCCCCTCGATCTTCACGGGGAACGCTTCGAAGCGGAAGACTTCCTTGATGGCGGCGTAGATGTAGGCTGGCGCCCCGCGCAAGCGTTCCATCGCGAGGACGTCGCGCGCGACCTGCGCGTCGATGCCGATGCCGAGCCCGTTGACGAAGTACCGGTCCTCGGCGACGCGGCCAACGTCCACCGTTCGCTCCGCGGCCTTTGGCAGCATCTGCACGGCCTGCAGAGGATCGGCCGGAATGCCAAGCATGCGGACGAAGTCGTTCCCCGTTCCGGCGGGGATTACGCCCAAGGCGGCGGCCGAACCGAGGACGCCGTTGGCGACCTCGTTGACCGTTCCATCTCCGCCCATTGCCACGATGCGGGTGAACCCCGCTTCGATGCCCATCTTGGCGACGTCGATCGCTTCCATGGGTTCGTTCGTGTAGTGAAGATCGTACGAGATGTGCCGCCGCTCGAGAGCGGCCTTGACTCGAGGAAAGACCGCCTTGCAGCGGCCCTGTCCAGCGATCAGGTTGACGATCAGGAAGTACTTCTCGCCATTCATGCCGAAGATCCTACGAAGGACGGGTTCATCCTGTCAAGATTGCATGGAGGAATGCCGCTCGCGCTGCGGTCGAAGGCCGCGAACGACGACGAATGAGCCGCGATCGAAACCGTCGGAGGGAGCCTCGAGCGCTTCCGGGCCTGAGGAGGCCGCCAACGTCTGCACAATTCGGTCGATCCCGAAACCTGCGGCCATCATCGCGCAAAGCAGTTCGGACGCCGAGAGAAGCCGCGCCTCACGGAAGAACGGGTCAGACGAGTCCGTGGAGGCCGCTCTTCCGAGCTCGCTGTCGCGAGGCAGAAACGCCACGACGATTGCGCCCCCGGGGACAAGGACCCTTCGTGCCTCCGCTAGGGCGCCCCCGACATCGGACACGAAGCACAGCGTTGTGATCAGAAAGAGCGCGTCGGCGCTCGAGTCGGCAAGAGGCAGACACTCCGCTGTGCCTTCGAGCACGCGGACGCCCCGCTGCCGGGCCCGATCGGCCATGGCTCCCGCGGGTTCGACCCCGAGGCCGATGGCGAGGCGGGAGGCGAAGCGCCCCGTCCCGACGCCGACTTCTACCCACCGCCCCGGTCGTTCGGGGAGCACGGCGCGCACGGCCTGTAGCTCGGACTCGAAGAGCTCGGGATGCGCGTCGAACCACGCGTCATATTCGTCGGCCAGCGTCTCGAACGGATTCGGTCCCGTCACCCGTTCCCCCTCTCCAGCTGCGACAGGAGTCGGTCGCGAGCGGCGAGAAACGCGCGCCCGAGCCGATCGCGCCTCTCGCCGGGCGGAAGATCGATCGCTTCCTCTCCGAGCACGACGGCAGGGCGCGCCGAGAGGACGACGACGCGATGGGACAACACGACCGCCTCCTCCAGGTCGTGCGTGACGAACAGAATCGCTCGGTGGAGTCGACGCGTCAGGTCGGCGAGCCAGTCCTGGAGTCGGTGGCGAGTCAGGGTGTCGAGCGCGCCGAACGGCTCGTCGAGGACGAGAATCCGGCTTCCGGTGAGGACGGCACGCAGGAGCGCCGCCCTCTGCTTCATGCCGCCCGACATCTGGTGCGGATAGATCCCTGCGAACTCGGCGAGCCCGAACTCCGGCAGAATATCCCGCACTTGCCGCCGTCGCTCGGCCGCCGCAACGCCCTGCAGCTGCAACGGCAGCTCGGCGTTGCCGAGCACGGTCTTCCACGGCAGGAGCAGGGCATCCTGCGGCAAGTAGCCGGGGCGGCCGGGCGATGCCGCGAGCTCGCCCCCATCGTACGTCTCGAGGCCCAGCAGGATGCGCAAGAGGGTCGTCTTGCCGCAGCCGGAGGGTCCGAGAAGGCCGACCACATCGTCCTCCTCGACGGTCAGACTGACGTCACGAAGCACAGTCAGGTCGCCGAATCGCTTCGCAAGGTGGGTCGCCGCGATAAGGCTCACGGCGAAAAATCCTCCGGGAGAAGCGCGTTGGTGAACGCCCCATCCGGCTCAACAGCGTGGCGAATCAGGGCATGGTCGAGCGCCCACGCGGCGAAACGGCGCCACACTTCGGCATCCTGCCGCCCCCAGGCTCCGAGGCTCCGCTCGGTCTGCGCGGCGAGCCACCTCTGTGATGCAAGGACAAGCTCTCGATCGAGCTCCGGCGCGTGGGCGAGGAGGATCTCGGCGGCGGCCTCGGGCGAGGTCGCGCAGTAGATGTAGCCTCGCGCAAGCGCGCGAAGGAAGCGTCGAGCGACGTCTGGTCTCTCCTCGAGAGTGGCTTCACTTGCGACCAGTACTGGTGTGTAGTAGTCGAGGACCGGATCGAGGTCGGCCAGCGGGAGGTAGTTGAACTCGAGACCGAGGAGCTGGGCGTGGATTCCTTCCCATCCGTAGTAGATCCAGAAGAAGTCGGCAAGCCCGACCTGGGCGGCGGTGGCAAAGTCGAGGGTTCCCATGTTGATGACCTCGACCTGCGCGGGGTCTGCCCCCGCGTTCTCCATGACCGTCTCGATCATCACAGCTTCGAGGTCGCTTCCCCAGCCACCGTAGCGGCGGCCGGCGAAATCGGCCGGCGACGCGATCCCTGTCGTTGCGAGCGCTGCGAATCCAGACGTGTTGTGCGGATAGAGCGTGGCGACCGACACCACGGGGGTTTCCTCAGCGCGCGCCATGACGACGTACTCTTGGCTGGAAACGCCGAAGTCAGCTCGTCCGCTCGCAACGAGCTGCAGTGACACCACGGGGCTCGGCTCAAGGACGGTCACTTCCAGACCTTCCAGAGCGAAGTAGCCCAAGTCCTGCGCGACGAAGATGCCGGTGTGGTTGGTGTTCGGCGTCCAGTCAAGCGCAATGCTCACGGGAGTGGCCCGAGCGCCGCACGACGTGAGGGCGAGCACAAGAGCCGCTGCGGCGATCCATGTCCTACGCATGCTGCCTCCTCTGAACCCACGGAGTCAGCCTTCCGCCGACTTCGTCGACCACCTTGAACAGTCCGAGACTCATGAACATGACGAGCAGGATTGCAGCGAACAGGCGATCGGTTCGAAACGATTGGAGCGCGCGCGTCATGTACACGCCGAGCCCGCGCGAGCCTCCGAGCCACTCGCCGACGACTGCGCCGAGCACGCTGTACGTCGCCCCGACGCGCAGACCCGCGAAGATCCCAGGGAGCGTCGCGGGCAGCACGACGTGACGATAGACATCGCGCCGCCGAGCCCCGAGCGTCTGCAGGAATTCCAAGTACAGGGGATCCACGGCGCGGAAGCCTTCGTATGCATTGACGGTGATCGGGAAGAAGCAGATGAAGGCGACGATGAGCACCTTCGCCGATGGACCGAGCCCGAACCAGATGAGGACGAGCGGCGCCACCGCCATCAGTGGGACGGCCTGCGAAAGCACGAGCGACGGATAGATGAGGCCGCGGGAGACCCGCGAGGCGCCCATCGCAGCGGCGATGCCTACCCCGAAGAAGAAGGCGAGCGCCAGGCCGGCGACCGACTCGATCGCCGTGGTTGCGAGGTGAGGAGCGAGCAGCGCCGCGTCCGCGACGAGCGCCTCGAGCGTCGCCCACGGCGATGGAAGAAGATAGAGCGGGACCCGCAAGACAGTGCTGACGATTTGCCATAGGGAAATCGCGCCGACGACACCCACCGCGCCCCAGAACCACGGAAGCCGGGTGATCGACCGTCGGGTCATGATCCCGCTCCGGGGCGATCGTGGATGACGAGGAGCCGACCGCTCGTGACGTCAATGACGACAGGCAGTCGGTCGACGACGTTCGAGACGCCGCGCGACGCAGCGCGCCGAAGGATCTCATCGCCAAGCGGGAAGCGCAGTCCGGACGTTGTCGTGCGGACGGACTCGGAGACCGGAATGAGCGAGACTCGGTCGCCAACGTGCGCGTCCGCCACGTCGTGTCGAGCATCGATGAGGATGACAGACTGCGTTCCGTCCACGAGCTCGATCGCGACCCCCGCGCCGAGCCCCCGTTCGAGCAGGTGAACGTTCGTCAGAGCGTGGTCGATGCGATGTCCCAGACTCCCCAGGATGAGGATCTCGGCCGGCCGGCGGGCCAGGGCCTCGTCGAGCGCAAGTTCGAGGTCCGACCAGTCCTTGGCCGCAGGATAGCGCCGGACTTCCACCGCAGAGGCGGAGATGGCGCGGCACGCCGCGCTGTCGATCGAATCCAAGTCCCCGACGACGAGATCCACGTGCACTCGAGCGGCGAGCGCCTTCGCGAAGCCGCCGTCCGCAGCGATGACCAGATCAGCACTGTTGGCAAGGCGACGCGCCTGTGCCTCGTCTTCCCAGATGCCGTTTGCCAAGATGAGGACGGTACCCACCAGAAGCTCCTCGCGGGAGCGTCGAATTGGAGGTGCTGTGCCGAGCGGTGCGTTGTCCGCTGCGAGTTCCCTGCGCTGGCATTACCCAGATCAGGTTCAAAGGGTCGAGGGACTCCCTCCTCTCAGCCCAGTCTCCTGAGCTCCCCAACGGGCCCACTATACCCAAACGAAAGGCGGGCGCAAAGCGCGCCCGCCCTCATCGAATCTGGGGTAGGAGAGCGACTACGAGGGGATGAACGTTGTCTTCGCCGTCATCCCGGCCACCGTGAGCGCGATCCACTTGGCCGTATTCTCGACGTCGTCGAGGTGGACGAGCTCGCACGGGGAGTGCATGTATCGGTTCGGAACCGAGAGAATGGCCGTCGGCACACCGCTACGCACGAGTTGGATCTCATTTCCGTCGGTTCCCGTGCCCCTTGGGTATGGTTCCACCTGGAAGGCGATCTGGTTCTTTTCGGCCGTCTCGACGAATCGGCGGTAGAGCTGTGGATTCGCGTTCGGGCCACGCGTGATGATCGGACCGCCGCGCATCGTTACCTCGCCCCACTTCTTCTTCGCGTCGTCCATGCCGGGGTGATCGGTGCAGAATCCCACGTCGATGGCGATTCCGACGTGTGGGTCGATTCCGAAGCCGCTCGTCTGCGCGCCGCGGGACCCGATCTCCTCTTGCACCGTTGCGACCGCGTAGATGCCGAGCTTCGTCTTCTTCTCCTTCAAGAGCCGCAGCGCTTCGAGGGCGATGAATGCGCCGATGCGATCGTCAATCCCACGGCCGACGATGATGCCGTCTCGCAGATCCTCGACGCCGTAGTCGAGCACGGCCGGGTCGCCGAGCGCCACGAGCTTCAGCGCCGCCGCCTTGTTCTTGGCACCGATGTCGATCCACAGATCCTCGAATTTCGGGAGAGCCTTGCGCTCCTCTTCCTTCATCAGGTGGATCGGTTTCCGCCCGATCACGCCCAGGATCGCTCCCTTCGCGGTCCGGATGCGAACGCGCTGGCCGGGGATGATCGCCATGTCCCAGCCGCCGAGGCCGGTGAACGACAGGAAACCGTTGTCGTCGGCATACGTGATCATCAGCCCGATCTCGTCGAGGTGTCCGGCAATCATGACGCGGAACGGAGCCTCTTCGTTGATCGCAGCGATCGCGTTGCCGTGGACGTCGCCCCACGTGCGGTCGGCGAATTGGGCGGCCTCATCGCGCCACACTCGGGCCGCCTCCTCTTCGTAGCCCGTCGGGCACACCGTGTTCATGAGCTGCTTGAGAAAGTCGATCCGCTTCTTTTGCATGGTCCCTCCCGTTGCGCTCGAGTGTACGGTCCGTTGGGTCGAATGCCCAGCGATACGATAGATATCGAATCGGTCGTTCACTATACTGAATGGCGTGGAGAACCTCGGGGAGCAATTGCGAGAGGCACGCCAAGGACGTGGTTGGACGCTCGAGACGCTGTCGACGCGTTCCGGGCTGTCGACCGGATTCCTGTCGCAGGTGGAGCGCGGGCAGTCGACGCTGTCGATCGTCTCGCTGTCCGCGATCTGCCGGGCGCTCGAGATTCCCATCGACCGCCTTTTCACGAGCAGCGCGCCGCTCGGCGTGGGTGCACCCCGCGTCACGAAGGCGGCGGCGCAGCTTCGAATTCAGATTGGGAACTCGGCCGTGTCGTATCGTTACCTGACGCCTCAGCTTCCCGCCGTGCCCGTGGAGGAACTCCTGATCGCGGAGTTGCCGCCGAACGCGCGTCAGGAAGCGACGGCCCACGACGGGGAGGAGCTCGGCTTTGTCCTCGAAGGGACGCTGCGGCTGCTCGTCGGCGAGGACGACTACGCGCTCGCGGCTGGCGACAGCTATCGCGTCGCATCGCGCGAACAGCACGAATACCGAGCGGGGAGATCGGGAGCGCGCATTCTGATGGCGGTGACGCAGCGGTTCATTGAGTCCGCCGCACGACGCGGGCGGCGCATCCCCGCCGGAGACAGAACGCCCAATGCCCCCGCAAGTCCGGAACGAAGGGAGCTACGCCGCCATGGCAAGGATTGAAGACCATCCGATCGTACAGAGAGAGTGGAAGAGCCCGTTCACGTTCACGTTTGCCGGAAAGCCGGTGACGGCGTACCCGGGTGATGTGATCTCCTCGGCGCTGTTCGCAGCAGGCATCCGCGTCTTCGGGCACCATCCGAAGGACGGAGCCCCGCAGGGCATCTACTGCGCGAATGGGCAATGCGCTCAGTGTCTCGTCATCGCCGACGGGCGACCGGTCAAGGCGTGCATGACGGCCGCGCGGCCCTCGATGGTCGTCGAGCCGGTGGACGGTCTGCCGTCGCTGCCGCGGCTGGATCGCACCGCGGCCCCCCACGACATCGAAGTTCGCGAGACCCCGGTGCTCGTCCTCGGTGGAGGCCCCGCCGGCCTCTCCGCGGCGATCG
>CAIOLV010000143.1 GCA_903859225.1 uncultured bacterium | reverse complement strand
GGATGATCTGGTTGCCCTTGCCGTACTTCCAGTCGGTGTACTTGCCGTAGATGCGGATCGCGATCGCGTCGCCCATCTCGGCGAGGACGCGGGCGACGTCGCTGATGCGCTCGGTCGAGTAGGCCTTCTCGTCGCCCTTCAGGGCCGGGGTGTAGACGGCGCCCGGCTGCAGGAAGTGGGCGTGGCCGCCGAGCTGCGTCATGGCCGTCTCGAACGAGTTCCGGGTGCGCAGCGACGTGTTGTAGAACATCATGTGCAGCGTCTGCCCATCGAGAATCTTGTGCGGCTCGCGGCGGATGAACTTCCGCTTCAGGTCGTGGGCCGTGTCGAGCATGGCGTCCATTTCGTCGCGCGAGAACTCAAGCCACGTGATGAAGTCTCGTCCCCTCAGTGTCGTGTTGGACATCGTTTCCTCCCTTGTCTCCTTATCCCGCCGGATGGCCCACTCGGTCGGTTGAAAGGCCATCCTTACTGAATAGCTGCCCCCTCCGGAACGGCTGCATCCGTGGGCCGCTATTCTTTCGTAATCGTCGTGCCGGCCTTTCCATCCAGGGCCGCAGTGGCCTTGTCGAGCGACGTGATGATCGCTCTCTCGCCCCCGGACTCGATGAACCGAATGGCGGCACGCACCTTCGGCTCCATCGATCCCTTCGCAAAGTGCCCCTCGGCGTGGTACTTCCTCGCCTCGGCCACGGTCATGCGGTCGAGGCTCTTCTCCTGCGGCGTCTTGTAGTTGAGCTTCACCTGGCTCACGTCGGTGAGGATCATGAAGATCGACGCCCCCACGTCGGCGGCCAGCCGCTCCCCAGCCAAGTCCTTGTCGATGACGGCATCCACGCCGCGCAGGTGGCCGTTCTCGCGCACCACGGGGATGCCCCCGCCGCCCGATGCAATGACAATCGAGCGCGCCGCGACGAGCTGGCGGATGATTTCCTTCTCGAAGATCTCGACCGGATCGGGAGATGCGACGACCCGGCGCCAGCCGCGTCCCGCGTCTTCCTTCACGTCGTAGCCCTTCTCGTCGTGGAGGCGTTTCGCCTCTTCGGCAGAGTAGAACGGGCCCACCGGCTTTGTCGGGTGGACGAACGCGTCGTCCTTGGCATCGACGACCACTTGTGTCACGACGGTCGCCACCGGGATATCGCCGCGCCCCTTGTCCGCGAAGAGGTTCGTCAGGCTCTGCTGAATCATGTACCCGATCAGCCCCTGGCTCTCGGCGCCGCAGACGTAGAGCGGCATCGGCGCCGCGACGTCCTTTCCTACCTCGTTCTGCAGGAGGATGTTCCCCACCTGCGGCCCATTGCCGTGCGTGACGACGATCTTGTACTTGCCCGACTCGACCATCTGCGCCAACTGATCGCACGTCAGGTGGACGTTCTTCATCTGCTCCTCGAACGTGCCGCGCTGACCGGGCTGCAAAATGGCGTTCCCGCCCAGTGCGACGACGACGAGTTTCTTCTCGGCCGGCATCCCATCACCTTTCCTTACATCCTGTGTTCCCATCCACCGTCCGCCAGGGCCTAGGCCTCCCAGATCTCGCGCATGCGAGTCCAGTGCTCGACCATCTTCGAGCGGGCGGTATCGACGTTCCTGTCTTCGAGCGCGTCGAGAATCTCACGGTGCAAGTCCACGACGTGCTGAAGATCGCTCACGTTCTTCAGGTAGTAGTGCCGTGTGAACTCGCGGTACACCTTGTGATCCATCGTGTCGATCAGCGGTCCGAGCGCCGACGTCACGAGCGCGTTCCCCGCCGCGTCCGCGAGCGCCCGGTGGAAAGCCTTGTCCGCCTGGAAGTACGCCTCGAAGTCGTTCTTCGCCGCGAACTGGCCCATTCGCTTGAGCGCGTCGCGGAGCTTCGTGAGAGCAGGTTGAGCGACCTTCCCGGCGGCCAGGGCGGCGACAGCCGGTTCGAGGGCCTCGCGCGCTTCCATGACCTCCAGACAACCGGCCTCGCTCTCGATCAGCCCGACGGCGTTCCGTTCGTCCACCGACGAGGGAGCTCGTAGGACGTAGTTCCCGCTGCCCGGTCGTGACTCGATGAGCGCCATCGCCTGAAG
>CAIOLV010000142.1 GCA_903859225.1 uncultured bacterium | reverse complement strand
TGAGGGCTCGAACCTTGGCGATGACCGAATCGTCCCAGGGGTTTCCGCCGATGCCGTAGATCGTGTCGGTCGGGAAGATCACGGTCAGCCCGGTCTCCAAGGCCTCGAGGACGGCGGCCAACACACGGGGGTCATCGTCGCGCAGAACGGTCGGAATCATGAGCAGATGAAGTGGATCACGTCGCCGTCCCGCACAGCGTAGTCGCGGCCGGCCCGCCGGACCTTGCCCGAATCCCGCAGGGCCTTCTCCGAGCCTGCGGCGAGAAGGAGCGGGAGATCCACGGCCTCGGCCAGAACAAACCGGTCGGCGAAATCCGAGTGAATGCGGCCGCCTGCCTGGGGAGCTGTCGTGCCTTCGGGGACGGTCCAAGCGCGCACTTCGGGCCCCTCGATGGTGAAGAACGTCACGAGGTGAAGCAGGCGATAGCCGGCGCGGATGAGGGCCCGGAGGCTCGTGTCAGCGAGTCCGTACTCGGCGAGGAAGACGGCCCTCTCTTCGGGGGTGGATGCCGCTTCGACGATCTCGGCCTCGAGGCGCCCCCGGATGACGACGGCCTCCGCGCCTCGTTCCCTTGCGGCCAGTTCGACCTGCGCGGAGTACTCGTTCTCTCCCTCGTCTCCGACGTTCGCCACGAAGAGGCACGGCTTGCCGGTGAGGGGGCTGGCCTCGTGCAGCTGTGGCTCGATCAGGTGGTCGACGTGCGCGGACCGGACCGGAAGGCCTCGCGCCACGTGGTCAACCAGAGCGTCCCACGCTGCAGCGCGAGAAGGAGCGAGTCGATCCGTGCCCTTCGTCTCTTGGTGAAGGTGCTTGGCGACTCTCGACAGCGTCTCGTGGTCTTTGAGCAGGAGTTCGGTCTCGACGATCGCGATGTCCCGCTGCGGGTCAATGGTCCCCGTGACGTGGGGAACGTCCGCGTGCTCGAAACAGCGGACGACGTGGAGGACGGCATCCACGGCGCGGATCTCCGACAGGAACTGGTTTCCCATTCCCTCGCCCTCGCTGGCGTGCTTGACGAGGCCGGCGATGTCGATGAAGTCGAGGTGCGTCGGGACCTTCTTCTTGGAGGGAAATAGGCCCGCCAATCGGTCGAGCCGTTCGTCGGGCACCGCAATGCTCCCGATGTTGGCTTCGATGGTGCAGAACGGATAGCACTCGACGCGGGCGTCGGCATTGGCAAGGGCGTTGAACAGGGTTGACTTCCCCGCATTCGGGAGACCCACCAACCCGCACGAGAATCCCATGTTCCCTCCTCGCGGCAACTATAGGGACGAGTCGGACGTCGGGCAAGATGAAGGCGTCACGGGCATAGGCTAGACTCGATGGGAAAGGACGGTGCCATGGGAGGGAAGACGGAGGTTCGGTTGCCCGATCTCGGCGACATCGAGTCGGCCGTCGTCGTCGAGTGGTTGCGCCCTGTGGGATCGCGGTTGCACGAGGGGGATGACCTCGTCGAGGTCGAGACGGAGAAGACCACGTTCGTCGTACCGTCCCCGGTGGCGGGAGTCCTGTCGGTGGTTCGCGTCCGCAATGGAGAGCACGTACGAGTCGGTGAGGTCCTTGGGTCGATCGACGCCTAGGGCAGTGCTGGCGTACGTCCGGCTCGGGCGGATGGCCTACGACGAGGCGCTCGACATCCAGCGCCGGACGCACGCAATGCGCGCCGCGGGACTCGTCGGGGACGTCTTGTTCACCGTCGAGCACGATCCGGTGTTCACGCGGGGCCGTAGCGCCAAGGACGGGGGATTCCGGGTCGGGCTCGACGACGTGGCGCGCGCCGGGATTGCGGTGCGTGACGTCGAGCGGGGCGGCGACGTGACGTATCACGGGCCCGGGCAGATGGTCGCCTACCCCATTCTCGATCTGCGCCAGCACGGACGCGACGTGAAGGCCCACGTGCGCTGGCTCGAGGAGGCGGCGATTCGCACCCTCGGGCGGTACGGACTCACGGCGGGGCGGCGGGACGGCTTGCCCGGCGTGTGGACCGATCGCGGCAAGATCGCCTCGGTGGGGGTGTCCGTTCGCAGCTGGGTCAGCATGCACGGGCTGGCGCTCAATGTCGCGGTGGACGCGGCCCACTTCGCGATGATCAACCCGTGTGGACTTCCGGTGAAAGCGGTGTCCATGAACGACATCTTGGAGACGCCCGCCGCGCTCTCGGACGTGGAAGCGAAGTTCGTTGACGCGTACGCGCAGGTTCTCGGGGTGCGCTGGGAGAAGGCGGACGTTGCGGAGATTCTGGAGGCGGTGCATGAATGACCGGCCCGTCTGGCTGAGGGTCCGCGCGCCGTCGGAGGCCGAGGCCGAAGGGATGCGCGCCGTGCGCGATGTCCTGGACGCGGAACGATTGCACACGATCTGTCAGGGCGCGCAGTGTCCGAACGTCATTGAGTGCTGGAGTGCGCGGACGGCGACATTCCTCCTGCTCGGCGAGATCTGTACACGCGCCTGCCGGTTCTGCGCAGTGCGGCACGCGGCGCGAGGCGAGGAGCTCGATCCGAGCGAGCCGGACCGGGTCGCCGCGGCTGTGCAGCGGCTGGGACTGCGGTACGCCGTTCTGACGTCGGTCGACCGCGACGATCTGCCCGACGGCGGCTCTGTGGCGGTCGCCGAGACGGTGACGGCGATCAAGCGTCGGTCGGCCGAAACGCGCGTCGAGGTCCTCTTGCCCGACTTCGGCGGTGACCCGCGGGCGCTATCGCATGTCTTGTCCTCCGGCGCCGACGTATTGGGGCATAACCTTGAGACGGTGCGGCGCATCTCGCCCGCGCTGCGCGACGCGAGAGCATCCTACGAGCGGTCTCTCGATGTCCTCGCGTACCTTCGTCTGGGCAGCGAAGGTCGCCCGGTGAAGAGCGGG
>CAIOLV010000141.1 GCA_903859225.1 uncultured bacterium | reverse complement strand
CCGACGAGCAAGTTGAGGAGAATCTGGACGTGGCCTTGAGGTTGTACGTCCCCGCCCATCACACCGAACGAGAAGGACGCCCTCCCGCGTTCCGTCACCATGGCCGGAATGATCGTGTGAAACGGGCGCTTTCCCGGGGCGATGACGTTCGGGTGGCGTGGGTTGAGAGCGAAGAGACTCCCGCGGTTCTGCATCGCGAACCCGAGCCCGGGTGGAGTGACGCCGGATCCGAATCCGTGGTAGATGCTCTGGATCAGCGACACGGCGTTTCGCTCTCCATCGACGGCCGTGACGTAGACGGTATCGCTCGCGAACAACGGGCCGCTGTCGGTCACGTCGACCGACGCGTGCTCCGCGTCGATGTGCGCCGCCTGCGCTCTGCCGTGCCCGGGAGTAAGGAGGCGTTCGATCGGGATTCCTGAGAACTCCGGGTCGGCGTAGAACCGTGCGCGGTTCTCGTAGGCGAGCTTCTTCGCCTCGACGAAGGTATGGGCGTAGGCTGGAGGATCGGCGTAGAGACTCTCAAGGTCGAACGAGGAGAGGATGTTCAGCATCTCGAGTGCGACGACGCCCTGTGTGTTGGGTGGGAGTTCCCAGACCTCCACCCCACGGAACGGGAGAGCGAAGGGCTCGACCCAAGTTGAAGTGTGCGACGCGAGGTCGTCGCGCGACAGCGGCGAGCCGAGGTCGCGCGCGCAAGCGGCAAGCCGAGCTCCCGCATCGCCGCGGTAGAACGCGCCGGGTCCATCGCTCGCCAGAGTCGAGAGGACGTCGGCCAGCGCGGCGTTTCGGAACGTCTCGCCGGAGCGCGGCGCGCGTCCGTCGACGAGAAAGGTTGCCGCGGACCCCGGGTCTTCGGAGAGGAGGCCGGCGTCTCCGACCCACGCACCCGCGATGACCGGCGTGACGGGAAATCCGCCTCGCGCCGCATCGATCGTCGGGCGGAAGAGCTCACGCCAGGGCAGGCGTCCGAGACGGGCGTGCAGCGTCGCCCAGCCATCCACGCATCCCGGAACAGTCCACGACAGAGGGCCGCGGGTCGGGATCCGCGCGAGCTGCCGCTCCAGGAAGAAGTCGAGCGTCGCCCCGCGCGGCGCGCGTCCGCTCCCGTTCAGACCTAGCGGTCGGCCGCCGTCCGGGGGACATACGATAGCGAAGAGGTCGCCGCCGAGCCCGCAGCTCATCGGCTCGACGAGGCCGAGGGCGACGTTTGCGGCGATCGCGGCGTCGATGGCGTTGCCTCCCGCGCGCAGCATGTCGAGTCCGATCTCGACAGCGAGCGGCTGACTCGTCGCGACCATGCCATCCGTTGCGACCGCGGGGGGACGTCGTCTGTTCCTGTCCATGTGACGGCGAAAGCATAGGGGAGGGAACGCCCCGAGGCCAGGGTCTGGGCTGCGGCGCCGTGACGCCGTGCGGGCCGAGAGTCCGTATAATCGCGGCAGGAGGGATGATGGACAGGGAGCGAATTGCTCTGCGCGAGCTCTTGTCCCAGGACCCCGCGGACATCGCCGAGACCCTGGGCGAGTTGTCGGAGGAACAGGCAGCAGAGCTCCTGCATCGACTGTATCTCGGGGGGGCGGCGGCGAGGACGCTTGCGGAGATGGATCCCGGAGAGTCGGCCGACCTGGTGCGCAAGCTCGATCGGCAGGTCGCCAGCACCATCCTCTCCCGAATGGATCCGGACGACGCGGTCGACCTCCTCGAGGAGTTGCCGGAGGACGTCCGCAAAGAGCTCCTGTCCCGCCTCAGCCGCCTGGAAGCGAAGCGGCTGACCGAGCTTCTCGCCTACCCGCCGGACAGCGCCGGTG
>CAIOLV010000140.1 GCA_903859225.1 uncultured bacterium | reverse complement strand
GCATTCTGATGGCGGTGACGCAGCGGTTCATTGAGTCTGCCGCCCGACGCGGGCGCCGCATCCTCGCCGGAGACAGAACATCCAGTGTCCCCGCAAGTCCGGAACCAAGGGAGCCACGCCGCCATGGCAAGGATTGAAGACCATCCGATCGTACAGAGAGAGTGGAAGAGCCCGTTCGCGTTCACGTTTGCCGGAAGGCCGGTGACGGCGTACCCGGGTGATGTGATCTCCTCGGCGTTGTTTGCAGCAGGCATCCGCGTCTTCGGGCACCATCCGAAGGACGGGGCCCCGCAGGGCATCTACTGCGCGAATGGGCAGTGCGCTCAGTGTCTCGTCATCGCCGACGGGCGACCGGTCAAGGCGTGCATGACGGCCGCGCGGCCCTCGATGGTCGTCGAGCCGGTGGACGGTCTGCCGTCGCTGCCGCGGATGGATCGCACCGCGGCCCCCCACGACATCGAAGTTCGCGAGACCCCGGTGCTCGTCCTCGGTGGAGGCCCCGCCGGCCTCTCCGCGGCGATCGAACTCGGATCGCGCGGGGTGGACGTGGTCCTTGTGGATGACAAAGAGCGCCTTGGCGGGAAGCTCGTGCTTCAGACACATCGCTTCTTCGGGTCGACTCAGGCGGTGTTCGCCGGAACGCGGGGCATCGACATCGGCGCTCGCCTGGAGAAGGAAGTGCGCGACCTGCCGAACGTCGACGTGTGGCTTGAGTCCACGGCACTTGCCGTGTTCGGCGATGGTGTGGTCGGCGTCTTGAGGAAGGATACGTACGTTCTCGTGCGGCCCCGCATGTTGCTCGTGGCGACCGGAGCGCGCGAGAAGTCGCTTGCGTTCAACGGCAACACCCTGCCCGGCGTCTACGGAGCGGGGGCGTTCCAGACGCTCGTGAACCGCGACCTGGTCAAGGCGGCCGACCGGCTGTTCATCGTCGGCGGCGGCAATGTCGGCCTCATCGCCGGCTACCACGCGCTGCAGGCCGGAATCGAGGTGGTCGGGTTGGTCGAGGCGCTCCCGGAGTGCGGCGGCTACAAGGTGCACAAGGACAAGCTGGCACGCATGGGGGTTCCGATCTACACCTCGCACACCATCCTGTCGGCCAACGGCGGCGGGGCCGTCGAATCCGTCACCATCGCGGAAGTGGACTCGAACTTCCGGGCGATCCCGGGAACGGAGAGGTCGCTCGCCTGCGACACCGTGCTCATCGCGGTCGGGCTGGACCCGGTCGACGAGTTCCTTCATGCAGGACGCGAGATCGGGCTTTCTGTGTACGCAGCCGGCGACGCGGAGGAAATCGCGGAGGCATCCGCGGCGATCTTCTCCGGCAGGATTCGAGGTCTCGAGATCGCTCGCGCGCTCCGGGCATCCGACGAGGAGGTTCCCGAGGAGTGGAGAACGATGGGCGAGATCCTGAAGTCCAAACCGGGAGCCGCGACCCGAGAGAACGTGCCCGAGATCGCGGAAGGCGTCGTGCCCGTCCTCCATTGCTCGCAAGAGATCCCGTGCAATCCATGTACATCTGTGTGCCCGCAGAAGCTGATCCGCATCGATGGCGCGGACATCCGGCGTCTGCCGCAGTACGTGGGATCGCCTGGGGGGGCTACTTGCGTTGGCTGCGACCGCTGCGTTGCCATCTGCCCTGGGCTCGCCATCACGCTCGTCGACTTCCGCAAGGATCGTGAACTGCCGACGGTCACGATCCCGATGGAATTCGGCGAGTCACGACCGCGGGTAGGTGAACAGGTCGCCGTCCTCGACACGACGGGCGAGGTCCTTGCAGCGGTGAACGTCGACGCTGTGCGGCGCAGCGATCGAACGCTCTTGGTGCGTCTCCGACTACCGCGCGCCGTCGCAAAGCGGGCGGCGGGGATCCGCGTCCAAGAGGCGTGGGTGGGAGAGCCGCTTCCCGACGCCGTGGAGCCGATCGGTGACGCGACGATCGTCTGCCGCTGCGAGCGGGTCACCGCGGGCGAGATCCGCGCGCGGATCCGCGAAGGATGTCGTGACATGAACGAGATCAAGACCGTGACGCGCGCCGGCATGGGTGCGTGCGGCGGGAAGACATGCGCCGTGCTCATCGCGCGCCTCTTCCGCGAGGAGGGTGTTCCGGGGGCCGAGGTCACCGAAAACGTGCGCCGGCCGCTGTTCGTCGAAGTGCCGTTCGGGGCCTTCGCCGGGGTCGAGGAGGAGAGAGCATGACGCGAAAGACCTATGACGTCATCGTCATCGGCGCGGGCAGCATCGGCGTACCGGCCGCCTGGGCGATGGCACGCGACGGCTTGTCGGTCCTCGTCGTCGACCGCTTCGCCAGCTCCGGACAGGGGTCGAACAAGACGGCGATCGGCGGGATCCGCGCCACGCACTCTGACCCGGCCAAAATAAGACTCTGCCTGCGCTCGCTCGATATCGCGAAGACGTGGCAGGCAACGTACGGGGACGACATCGAGTGGACGACAGGCGGGTACTCGTTCGTCGCCTACACTCCTCGCGAAGAGAGGATTCTGAAGGACCTCCTGGTCACACAGCAGCGCTACGGGCTCGACATCGATTGGCACGATCCGCGAGAGCTGATCGAGATCGCTCCGCCTCTACGGCGCGACGGCCTGCGTGGCGGCACCTTTTCCCCCGGGGACGGTCACTGTTCCCCGCTCCTCCTCGGCCACGCCATGTACGAACAGGCCAAGAGCGCGGGAGTCGCCTTCCGCTTCGGCGAGACGACGACGGCCGTGGAGACCGCCGCGGGGCGTGTTCGCGGGATCGTGACGGACAAGGGCACCTATGAGGCCGCGGACGTCGTCAACGCCGCGGGGGCTTGGGCAGGCGAGATCGGACAGTTCGTCGGAATGGACCACCCGGTGCGCCCCGACTCCCACGAGGGCGGGATTACCGAGCCCGTGGCTCGATTCCTCGGCCCGATGGTTGTCGACATCCGTCCGGCGCCCGGTTCGGCGAACTACTACTTCTTCCAGCTGGCGACCGGTCAGGTCGTCTTCTGCATTACGCCGAGCCCAAGCATCTGGGGATTCGACCGCCGTGAGACGAGTGCTTTCCTGCCCATGGTCTCGAAACGCATGGTCGACCTCATGCCGTGCCTGGCCAACCTGCGGGTTCGCCGCACGTGGCGGGGCCTGTACCCCATGACGCCCGACGGCTCGCCGCTCGTCGGCCGGTCGCGCGATCTGCGCGGATACGTGATGGCGATCGGCATGTGCGGACAAGGATTCATGCTCGGGCCCGGCCTCGGCGAGCTCCTTTCGCGCCTTGTGCGCGAGGAGACAACACCCGAGGACGAGGAAACCCTGTCACTCCTCTCGCCGTACCGCGCGTTCGGCGGGCAGGAGGCGCTCAAGTAGCTGGCTGTTCGGACCCGGCGGTGACGAACAGCTGGGAAGTTCCTGCCCCGTTTGACGACGGGAACTCCTGACTCGAGTGCGCCCCCGATCCCGCTGGTGATCGATTGCGGCATGCAGGCACTAGAGAGAGGGCAATGCTGGCCCGTCACTCCTTCGGGCATGCTTTGTGGCCCGGAACGCGTCGCCCGCAGCGTGACGTGAGGGAGAGGTCGTCCGCCGGTCCTACGGAGGCCTTGTTCCAGCCTCTGGATCGTCGTACCGTAAGCTCGTGGTGGAAGGAGGCGCTGATGACGAGGAAGCGATGGATTGGACTCGGAGTTCTGGCCGCACTTGTCGCAATGCTCTGCACGACGGGGTGGGCGGACCAGACATTCTCCGACGCCGCCCTTGGATACTCGGTGGAGTACCCATCCGGATGGTCTCTCACGCGGCTCGATGACTACTCCGTTCGCTTCGGCGGGCCGGATGCCGTCTACG
>CAIOLV010000139.1 GCA_903859225.1 uncultured bacterium | reverse complement strand
GACCTCAGAGAGGCGGGGGAGGAGAGAAGTGATCAGCTCGTCTACCACTGCGTATTCGTGCATTCGAACCCAAGGAGCGCGAGGATCTCGTCGACCCCACGGCCGCTCTTCGCCTCGGCGAGGACGATCTTACCGTGCGGATTGAGGATCGCATAGTCAGCAACGAGCCGCCGTGGATCGACGTCCACCGCGGCGGCGAGGTCCACCTTGTTGACGACGACGAGATCCGTCTGTGCGAAGATCTTGGGGTGCTTGCGCACCATATCGTCCCCCTCGGTGACGGAGATGACGACCATCTCGCGATCCGTCCCCAGAGGGAAGTCGGCCGGACAAATCAGATTGCCGACGTTCTCCACGAACAGCACGTCCAGCTGGTCGAGCGGAAGGGCGTCGAGGGCGTGATCTACGGTGTGCGCATCGAGGTGGCAATCGTCCTGCGTATTGATGTTCACCGAACACGCCCCCTGCGCGACGAAGCGACGATGGTCGTCGTCCCCTGCAGAGTCCGCGGCGATCGTCCCGACGCGCAGCCCTTCCCGGCCCAATCGCACGATCGCGCGCTCGATGAGCGTGGTCTTCCCACTCCCGATCGCCCCCATCACGCTCACCGAACGGATCCCGCGCTCGTGCAGTCTGCTGTAGTTCGCTTCCGCCATCTCCAACTGACGAGCGAGGATGTCCTCCCCCTTGAATCGCACGTCGTGCATGTCCCCTCCGCTTCCGAGGGAATGATAGATCGGTCGCCCAGGGGCCGCAAACCCCTTGCAGACTCGGCGTCCACCGTCGCGGCCCGCGGGGGGCGCCGGGGCACATTCCGCGTACAATCGCGTCCGGGCCGGTGCGCCGACGGACGCGCCTGGCAGGAGGTCACGAGCATGAAGCGACTGGTTCTGGGCCTTGTCCTTGTCGTTGTGTTCGGCGCGCTGGCTGCGGCGGCTCCCACCCTGGGGGTCGACACGGTGACGTATGATTTCGGCTCGGTCGCCGAGGGCACGGTCGTATCGCACACATTCATCCTCACCAACCTGGGCGACGCCACACTGACGATCACCGGGACTCGCGCGACGTGCGGCTGCACGACGACGGCGCTGTCGAAAGCGTCGCTGGCTCCCGGCGAATCGGTCTCCCTTGAAGCGCGTGTTGACACGAGCCACTTCAGCGGCAGGATCATGAAGCAGGTTTACGTCGACTCGAACGACCCGACGGCTCCGTCCGCCATCGTGTACATCCAAGGTGACGTCATGCAGCTCCAGCCGTACAACATCACGCTGGGCGATCTGAAGTACCTGTTCTTCCTGATCATCGACGTGCGCGACCCCGCGTCCTACGCCGCCGGTCACCTGCTCGGCGCCATGAGCATCCCGAGCGCGCAGCTTCCCCTGTGGACGGGGATTCTCCCGCGGGATGTGATTCTTGTCCTGTACGACAACATGGGAGTCGACAGCGCGGCGCAAGCGAAGGTTCTTCAGAGCGCCGGGTTCTCCCAGGCGCGGAGTCTTGCTGGCGGATTGGCAGCATGGAGCCTCATCCCGAACGCCGCGAGCTACATCAGCGGAACGCTCCCCGCCATCCCCGCCCCCGCTCCCGCAGCGCTGCAGCCGTACGAGATTGGGAACGGCGACGTCCGCTCGATCTACCTCATCGTCATCGATGTGAGGACGCCGGCAGAATACGCGAACCGTGGCGGTCACTTCATGGGAGCGCTCAACATTCCGGCCGCCGACCTCCCTCTATGGCAGAGCAGGTTGCCGAAGGACGTCGAGATCGTGCTCTACGACCAGATGGGGGAAGAGGGCGACCGCCAGGCGCAGATCCTGCAAGCGGCGGGGCTTGCCAAGGTGCAAAGTTTGGCCGGAGGCTATGACGCCTGGGTCCGCTCGTACGGCATCACGTTCTTGATCGCGGAACGGCAGTGAGCGCCGGCCGGGAACTCCCAGCAAGGAGGAAGACGATGACGACACGTGGGATTCTTTTGTGCATCGTCATTCTCACCGCAGCCACGGCGGTGCCTTGCGCGGCGCAGGGAGCGCCGCCCTCTGCATCGCCTGTGGTTGTCTTCTTCTACCAGGATGGCTGCCCCGATTGCGTCCAGATCGGCGAAGTGCTCGACGCGCTCGCCGGCGACCTTCCGGAGGGCGCCGTGGCCCGCTACGAGATCGGGGACACGACGTCGCGCCGGTTGTTCCAGAGACTCCAGAAGGCTTATGGAATCGAGGTATCGAGTGTGCCGCTCGTGTTCGTCGGCGACCGGGTGATCGCCGGCGCGAGTCGCGCCCAGGAGTTGGCTCTCTCCGACGCCCTCGGTGACTGTGTCACGACGCCGTGTTCTTCGCCCCTCGATCGCCTCCCGCCAGACGTCTTCCCTTGGGTCGATCTGCTGGAACTCGCGCTCTTGGTGTCCCTCGTCGTCCTGCTTGCACTTCTGCAGCATCCGTAGGACGTTCGGCGCGGCCGACCGCTATACTGCCTGGGGAGGGTTGCGCTAGGTGAAGGGCGATCGATCGGGGACGAAGAGGCCCGGGCGGCCGGAGCTGGACAATGAGGAACTCCTTGCCCGACTCCGAGCGTCGGATTCGTTCGGCGCGGAACGCTCGGCGCTCGAGGAGCGGGTCATCGCCCGCAACGTCGGGCTCGTGAAGTCGATCGCGGTCAAGTTCGTCGGATCCGGCGAGCAACTGGACGACCTCATCCAGGCGGGGTACATCGGCCTGCTTAACGCCGTGGCCAACTACGATCTGGCCCGCAACACGCGGTTCTCAACCTATGCCAGCCACCTGATTCAGGGAGAGATCCGTCACTACATCCGGGACCGGCACTCTACGATCCGCATACCACAATGGGTACAGACGATGAACCGTCGCATCAAGCAGGCGGAGGAAGCGTTTTTCCAGGAGCACGGGCAGCCGCCGAGTCTGCGCGAACTGGGTGCCGCGCTCGACCTCACGGAGGTCCAACTCGCCGCGCTGCTTCGAGGCCGCGACGCCATGACCTACGTGTCGATCGATCAGGAGCGGCGGTCGAACGATCCGAATCCTGCTCCTCCCACCATCGAGGAGATCATGCCGGAGTCCGTTGCATTCCCGCTCGACACCCGGATGCGCATCGTCGCCGCCATCGAACAGTTGGCCCAGATGCAGCGGCTCATCGTGCAGGGGTTGTTTTACCATGGCAAGAGCCAATCAGAGGTGGGCCAGGAACTCGGAATCTCACAACGACAGGTGTCGCGCATCAAGGATCGAGCTCTGGACGAACTGCGCGACGTCCTTCTCCATCTTGGTGGGGACTGCAGGGCGACGGAAGAAGAGGACCCTGGCAACTAAACTCGGCGTCCGCGTGGCATAATCCAGGCGTGGGTGGAGTCAGCGTGAAACACACGGAAGAAACTGGGGATCTCCTGTCGCTCATCGGCCGGTCGATCGACGGACTCAGGCTCTCGATCGGGCTGTTTGAGGCGGCGGATCAGGAGAGCGGTCTCAGTCATCTCACGACGGTCGTCGCGTCGATCGACGCCTACCTCGGCCGTCTGGAATCAGATCCCCTCTTGCGACTTGCGCCGATTCCACCCGGCGAGGTTCGCGCCGGCCTCAATCACATCCGCGGCGACCTCGACGAAGTCATCCGCGGTCTGGCCAAGCCGGCGGCCTAGGCGGCCTCGCCCCCCCCGCCCCACGCTGGCGGCCTGTGGCTCTCCGGTCGGGAAGAGGTGTCCGCAAAAGAGATGCGGCCGCGCCCCGCGCGGCCGCTGTCGTTCCCGAATTCGGATCGTGCCGAGACGTCCTATCCGCCCACTCTCGCGGTGACGCTGCCGCCCTGCTGCTCGACCGAGACCACCGTCGTCTGCTGGCTTGAAACGACGACGTTCTCGAGCACGTACTCTGGGCTCGTGTTGATCACGACGCGGTACGTCCCCGTGGGAAGCTGCGGTCCCGTCGCTTCGCCGAGCCGCCCGCTGTACACGAGGTTTCCTCTCGAGTCGTAGACCGAATAGCTGAACGGGGCCGAGAGGCTCAGCGCTTGGCGAAGCTCCTCGCGGTTCGACGCCTCGAGGAACGCCCCGCCGGTGGCCTGCGCGATTTGCATCAACTGGTCGCGCGCCGTGCTGACGCGTGCGATGTCGAACCCGACCACGTTAATCCGCAGGTCGAGTCCCGCAGCAATCAACGTCTTCGCTGCCTTGACAGGGTCGCCCTCGCAGGTCTCCATGCCGTCGGTGACGAGAAGAACGAGCTTCTTTCCCCCGATGCTCGCGAAGTCGCCCGGCACCTGCTGCAGAGTGTAGTCGATCGACGTCGCGCCGTAGGTTGTGAGTGCCATGACCTGCGAACTGAAGGCCCCGACGTCCAATGGCTGGATGGGCACCAGTAGCTGAGTCGACTCACAGCCCGCGAACTCACGCAGCCCGACCTTTGCACCGACCGGCAGGTCGTTGAGAAGGTCGACGATAACTTCCTTGGCCACGTCGATCTTCACTTCGCCCTGCACCGTCTCCGACATGCTCGAAGTATGGTCGAGGATGATGAGAAGGCCCTCCGCGCTGCCCCCCTGGAGCATAAGCGACAACTGGCCCACCGGCTGGACTTCCAGGCCGCCGGACGCCTCGCCGAGCGCGATCGCTTCGGCGGGTCCCATGGCTCCCACGGCATCGATGCTGGCACCCGGGCAGCTCGAGTGATCCTCGTCGGCTGGAACGTCGCTCAAGCGAACGAAGCGGAACTCCGCGCCGGCGGTCACATAGGGGCTGATGTCGATGGCGCCGGGGTATCCGACCGTTGTGCCGACCGAGACGTACTGGAACCCGTCCGTGCTGATCTCGACCTGGGCGGGTTTGTTGTTCGTGATATAGACGAAGAGGTCGTTCCCCGGCCCATCCACGAGGGTGTTGTCGACGAACTCGAGCGTCAGATGTCCCCGCATGTCGATGTCACTCAGACGGAAACCGAGGGACACGGCGTGAGTATCGCACCCGCCGCAGCCTTTGCAACCATCGTTCGCCGCGTCGGGAGGACCAAGCGCCTCTTCCGGGTCGTCGAACGCGTCGCGCACGCAGCTCCCCGCGATGTACTCCACGACGCGATCCGCG
>CAIOLV010000138.1 GCA_903859225.1 uncultured bacterium | reverse complement strand
GGATTGAGGTCTGCAACTCGACCTCATGAAGCCGGAATCGCTAGTAATCGCGGGTCAGCCATACCGCGGTGAATATGTACTCAGGGATTGTACACACCGCCCGTCACACCAACCGAGTGGGGGGTACCTGAAGTCGCTCTTTTGAGGGCGCCTAAGGTAACTTCCGCAAGAGGGGTGAAGTCGTAACAAGGTAGCCGTACGAGAACGTGCGGCTGGATCACCTCCTTTCTAGGGAGTAACGAGGACCAATGACCTGTGACCAGGACCACGCTGTCCCTTTTCATCCTTTTCTCCTCCGTCGAGACGTTGTCCACATCACCCTGGGACGCTTGTACCTTTTTCGCAGCATGATTCTTCCCCCGCGTCACCGTCCGTTTCCTCTTGTCTCTCACGCCCACCCAGTAGCCTCTGTCCGGTGAAAGGGAGGACGGATGCTATCCACGGCCAGTGACAAGGTGAGCTTCGCTCGGCTGCTGACGGATCTCGGCGATCTGATGCACGTCGATCGCGGCGAGACGATCTACCATCCCGGCTCTCCAAGCACATCGGTGTTCGTGGTCGAGAAGGGACGAATCAAGCTGGCCTATCTCGACGAGAGCGGGAAGAAGCTGACGCTGTCGATCATCGATCAGGGGGAGATCTTCGGCGAGATGTGCCTGGTCGGGGAGAAGTTCCGCCGCCACCTGGCGTCGGCGATTGACGACACCATCCTGCGTTGCGTTCCACGCAAGGAATTCGCGGACGCGGTCAATACCGATCTCGACGGACTGCAGCAACTCGTCCACCACTTCGCACAGCGGATGCGGGAGTACGAGGAGACCCTCGAGGATCTGGCCTTTCGCGACATCCAAGCTCGCCTGTCGCGGCAGCTGTTGAAACTGTCCGACGAGTACGGCGTGGCGACGAAGGAGGGTATCCTCATCGGCTTCCCGGTCACCCATAAGGAGCTGGCGGACATGATCGGCTCCGCGCGCGAGAACACGACGCTCGCACTCAATCGATTCGAGCGCGAGGGGATTCTCGGCAAGAGCCGCTATCGAATCGTGATCAAGAACGAGGCCGGACTGCGGCAGAAGATTCAGGTGCATTGCTAGAGGGCCATCCCGGCTCGGGCGGTGGCCGCGCGGCGCGGAGGTAACGCTTCTGCGCCGCGTTTCTGTTTCCTCCATAGGTTCCTCGCCATGCGGCCATTGCCGACTGAACCGTCGTCTCGTAGACTCCGCTGCGTCTTGCGTCCGGCAAGGAGGAATACAGATGAGGCCCCATCTGGCGCTGTGCCTCGCTCTCATGATAGGCTCCGCTTCAGGAGTCTTCGGATACGCGGCTGAACCCGCGCTTGAGGTGATCACGGTGCAGAATGCGGACAGGATGGAACTCCTGAGGACTCTCGCCATCCCTGATGTTGAGAAGGGCTCGACCAGCCAGTGCAGCGTCGCCTTCAGTCCGGATGGCCGCCTGCTCGTCGCGGCGTGCGGGGTCAGCCGCGTGCCCGTCTGGGACGTGCAGAGTGGGTCCGTCCAGCGGCTCCTGTACGACGTGCCGCAGCACATCGTCGCGTGTGCCTTCAGCCCGGACGGTCGGTGGCTCGCGTGCGGGGGATTCGACCAGGCGATCACGCTGTGGGACCTCGCATCGGGGGAGAAGTCGGTCATCCCCGACGCCCACACGGGGCCGGTGTGGGAGCTCGCCTTCAGCCCAGACAGCGAGAGACTCCTCTCATGTAGCCTATCCGCCGACGTCCGGCTGTGGGATGTGGCAGCACGCACTCGCATCTGGAGCTACCGCGGACAGAGCGCCTACCTCAGCGTCGCGTTCGCGCCGACCGGGGAGACCGTTGCCTGCGGCGGCCGCTGGGACGGGGTAGGCATTCTCGATGCGACGTCCGGGCAACTCCTCGCGAAGCCGAGCGGACCGTACGCTGCTGTGGGCGATGTGGCATTCGATGCCGCGGGAGGCCTTCTCGCTGCAGGCGCCGACGACCGCAACGTCTACTTCTGGAATGCAGCAACGTACGCGCCGATCGGCGTGCTCAAGGCCCAGGCGGGGTACGTGAATGGGATCGCCTTCAGCTCTGACGGCGCGCTACTCGCGTCGGGCAGCCACGACAAGACCGTCGGCGTTTGGGACGTTGCCGGCCAGAGGCTGTTGAAGACGCTTCAGGGCCACACCGCGCAGGTCCTTCGTGTCGCGTTCAGCCCAGATGGGACGCTCCTCGCGTCGACGAGCTGGGACGGTACCCTCCGCCTGTGGGGTGTGCCGACCGAGTAGCCGGCTCCCCAAGTGCGCCGTCGGCTGGCGCGACAGAGCCGCTCGCCCCGGCTGCCGGAACGCCCACCTCGACACCTACAGCCTCGAGGTGCGGCCGTTCTACGAGAAGAACGACCACGAGGTGTTCGCCACGCTTGACGGCTTTCCGCCCGGGCACCAGAAGCGCTTCCTGCGCAAGAAGCTCGCCTGAGCGGCCGCGCGGCGCGGTCCTCCGCTTGATCGGACGGTCTCGCCTTGTAGGATGTCAGCTGGTGGCTGGTTGGAAGCGGCCGGAACCAGGGGTGGATCCATGGGAGCGAAGATCGAGCGAATCGGCATCATCACGAGCGGCGGGGACTGCGGCGGCTTGAACGCCGTGATCAAAGGCGCGGCGCTTGCCGCCCACCGCCAGGGCGCCCGCGCGTACATCATTCCGAACGGCTACGCCGGGCTGTACAACCTCGTCGACTTCGATCACCTCGTC
>CAIOLV010000137.1 GCA_903859225.1 uncultured bacterium | reverse complement strand
GCCGAAGCCGCTGGTTTGGAGAACCAGTGTACTCCTCGTGGGTACCGCGGGTTCAAATCCCGCCCCCTCCGCCAGCCTGTGCTAGGTGGGGGGCTAGCGGTCCCCTACATCCACAACCCGCTCTAGTGGAACCGAAGGGTTCCCGGAGGGGATGGGCGGGAGGGTCCGTCCACGAGCAAGCGACGTTGACGGCTGAGCCCTCTGCGGCGCATGTCGGTGAACCCCGTGAGGCCCGGAAGGGAGCAACGGTAAGCTGACCTCTGCGGGTGTTAGAGGATCCCTTGGCCTGAGTCAGCTACTCGCGAAGCGCCTCTTTCCTATCTTCGATGGGGCCACGCACGGGCACTTCTCTTCTCATGACCGATAGCGTGTAGCGCGTAGCTTGTGGGGAGGCCACACTACGCGTCACGGAGACTGAAGCGGAGTTCTACACAACAGGCCCGCCGTACTCTCGCACATGCGCTGCGTCGTGGTTCGTGCCGCCTACACGTCACAGGCCACGAGCCACAAGCTAGCGGGGCTGCTTCCTCTCGAGCTCAGCCACCCACTCCCTCTTCTTCCACAGGGCACAGCGGCCGTCGGCCTCGTCGAGCTTCCCGCTGTCGCGAATCGTTCGGAATAGCTCGGACCCGAGAGCTTGCTCGAGCGACATCTCCGTGAGATCCGAGTCCGAATAGGGAGAGAACGGGCACGGCTCCACGGCTCCGTAGGCGTTGATGTGGACGAATCCTCGTCCGGCGGCGAGACAGCCGCCGAGCGCCATCTCGTCGTGCGGAAACGCGATGAAGAGCGCTCCGAGCGTCCGGCGATAGAGGGCGAGGCGACGCTCGAGCTCCGCGACCTGGGCTTCTTCGAGTTGCAGGTCGTCCGTGCCGGGCGCGACGGGCACGTAGTTGATGAAGTAGAAGAGCCGGCACCCGCGGGCGATGAGACGCCGCAGGTGAGCTTCGTCGGTTGCGCGGTCGAAGTTGCGGCACGTCAGCGTCGCCGACGTGCCGAAGAAGGTTCCGCTCGCGGCGAGTCGGTCCATTGCCGCAGTGACGTGCTCGTAGGTCCCGTTGCCGCGGCGCTCGTCGGTCTCCGCTTCGCCGCCCTCGAGACTGAGGACGGGGACCACGTGCGGCATCCGGCGAAGCCGCTCAATGCGGGCTTCGTCGAGGAGCGAGCCGTTGCTGAAGAGGAGGAAGAGGAGCTCCGGCCGCCGCTCGATCTGATCGAGCAGGTCCTGGCGGAGGAGAGGCTCGCCTCCGGCGAGCAGCATCACGGACACGCCGAGGTCCTTCGCCTCGACGAGCAGCTCGGCCGTTCGCTCCGGCGTCAGTTCGGGCCCATCCTGCCGATGCAACAGGTTCGCGTAGCATCCCGCGCACTGCAGGTTGCAGCGTCCCGTGACGCTGTAGATGACGAACGGCGGCACGTGCACGCCGCGCGCCTCAGCGCGGTCCCGTCGGCCTGCGGCCCTCTTCTGCCGCCACAAGAGCCGAACCGTGCGCGCTGTCAGCCGCGGACTGCCGCGCGTGATGCGCAATCCCGTCCGCAGGACGTCGAACAGTGACGCTTCGAAAGCGATGGATGTTTCACTGCTTCCCATGATCCCTTCCCCGTGCGTTTCGGAATGCCGGGGATTGTAGACGGTCCTCGACCCTACGGCATGGGTGACGTGAGTCCCGTGCCGTCCTTTGCCGCATGTCTCGCCACCGACCCAGACGGCGTTCCGCCTGGACGTCTGTCTCAGGGGCGTACAGGGACGTTTCAGCAAGCGGCGAAGATCGGTCGGTTCGCCCGGGCGCTCGCCAGTTGACGGGGATTCGGCGAAGAACCCGCGGGGAGTATGATGGAAGTAAGGTGGGCTGAACGAGGGGATCCAGCCGCGAATACAGACGAGAACGGCAGATCCAATGCTTGTTGGGTGTGGAGAAGACAACGCGCAAGGGGGGGCGTGTGAGGGACGAGCAGACCATGATTCTCTTCGAGGGGAACATCGCGGCGGGGAAGAGCACGGTCGGGCGGAGGCTGGCAGAGTCCAGGCTGTTCGGCTTCATCGAAGAGCCCGTGGGCGCTTGGCAGAAAGACTTCGAGGAGAACCTCCTCGATCTCTTCTATCGCGACGCGCATCGCTGGGCCTTCACTTTCCAATTGGCGGCGTTCACGACGCGAGCGAAGACGTGGACGGAGGTCCTGGCGTTGACGGACCACGTCAACGTCGTGCTCGAACGGTCGATCTATTGTGATCGCTACGTGTTCGCCAAGAACTGCTACCAGTCGGGATTGATGTCGAAGACCGAGTGGCAGCTCTACTGCAAGCTGTGGGACTGGCTGCAGACCAACTGGTGCGCCGAGCCGGACAAGATCGTTTATCTCCGGACGCCGGCCGAGGTGTGCCACGAGCGCATCAACCTGCGGGGGCGAAATGAGGAGAATGCGATCCCGCTGGCGTACCTGAAGGATCTCGAGGGGCTCCACGACGAGTGGCTGCTGGGCAACCCGCGGGCCGTCGTTCTCGATGGGTGCCGGCAGTGGCAAGCGCGTGAAATCTTCGACGTTCTCCGGCAGGCGGGCGTGCCGCTCAAGGTCCCCGAGCAGGTGGGTGCACTGGAGTAGCGGTTGAGGAGCGGCGGCCGGGGCGGGTGCGGACTCTCCCTGACGGCGAGGAATACCGGGCGGGTCTACGGACTCGCCCCAATGCAGAAGCAAGCCGGGTGAGTACGGACTCGCCCGGTTTTTCTTTCGCGCACAGTGGTGCTAGCCTCCGTCCTCGGAGGTGAAGGAGGTCGAGCTTTGCCCGGGCTCGTTCTGCGTCTCATCGGGAGCCTTGTGCTTGTTGTCTGGGGTGTGGCGCACATCGTCCCCGTGCGGCGCATCACCCGTGGCTTCGGCAGCCTGTCGCCGGAGAACCGTCGCATCGTCTCGTCCACGTGGATCGCTGAGGGTCTCGCCCTCATCTTCGTCGGAGCGATTGAGGCGCTCGTGACGACCTACGGCATCCTCGGGGGCGGACTCGAGAACCGGATTGCTCTCGCGAGTGGAGGGTTCCTCCTGGCTCTTGCATTGCTCGATCTCGCGACGAAAGCACGGAGCGCACACCTTGCGATGCGCCTCTGCCCCGTCGTTCTGACTCTCGTAGCCGGAGCCTTCATCGCCTCCACCGTCGTGCCCGGTTAGGCGGAGCGGTAGGTCGGAACGTTCGTTCCCGCCGTTCACCCGCTATAATGGAGGCAACATGGCCGTCTTGAACCAGATCGGCAAGATTCGACGCCGAAACCATGCACTCGTCGCGTTCGATCAGGACCGCATCGTTCGTGTCATCCTGCGCGCGGCCTCCTCGGTCGGGGGATTTGAACAGGACTACCTTCCTGGCATCAACGACCGCATCTTCGCGGCGGGGGAGACGGACGAGGGCATCGCTCACTTCCTCTCCGACCTCGTCGTGGTGTGCCTCAACGCCGACGAGCGGCACCATGTATCGAACTTCCCGCCGACGGTCGAGGAGATCCAGGACGTCGTCGTTCACGTTCTTCAGAGCAACGGGTTCACGAAAGTGGCCGACACGTACACCTGTTTCCGGTGGGGCCACCACTGGGTCCGCGAAGGCGCGATCACCGAGGCGCAGTTCGTCCGCAACGGGTATCCCGCCGAGGCCCTGGATCGACTCATCGTGTGGAATCGCGAGAGGGACTGCGATACCGTCGAGGGGCTGAACGAGATTGTGCGCACCGGACGAATCGGGCGACTCGTCGAGGACTCAACGGCCGTCTACGAGAGCGCGCTCGACGAGGCAGCGCAGCGGGTGATCGACCGCATCGAGGGCGGGGACGACATCCGGATGATCTGGGTGAGCGGGCCGTCATCGTCCGGGAAGACGACGACGACGGTGAAGCTTACGGCCCGCCTCGAGAAGGCGGGACTCCGCTTCCTCATGCTCAATCTCGACGACTACTTCTGGTCGCTGATCGAGCACCCGACGGATTGGATTGACGACCGCAACTTCGAGACACCGGAGGCGCTCGACATTCAGTTGATGAACGACCAACTCCGGGCGCTCCTCGCCGGGGATGCGATCGACAAGCCGATCTACTCGTTCAAGGAGGGACGGCGCGTCGGGACGAAGCGGATCGAGCGCGAGCCGAACCAGATCCTGCTGCTCGACTGCCTGCATGGCTTCTACCCGCCCATCACCGCGGGCATCGATCCTTCGGCCATCTTCCGCGTCTATATCGAGGCCATGAATCCGCTCTACGAGCCGAACCCGATGATGCCCCTGTACCACGGAGACCGGACCGACCGCAGGCTGGCGCGATTCGAGGACGTTCGCCTCCTGCGGCGCATCCTGCGCGACACGAAGCACCGGAACCACCCTCCGCTGGCGACGGTCCTGCATTGGCACTACGTCCGTGCCGGAGAACTGTTCTCGATCATCCCGCTCAAGGGGCTTGCAGACTGCGTGATCAACGGGGGAATGCCGTTTGACCTTCCCGTCCTGAAGCCGTTCTTCGTCGGGGAGGGCGGCGTTTGGCCGACCCCGGCGGACCTCAAGGGATACCCATCGTTCCTCGACGCGCAGATCCGGCACCGCCGAGTGTCGCGGTTGCTCGAGTCGATCGAGGGGTTGCCGCTCGATGTCGTCAACGATCACAAGATCATTCCCGGCGACGCCGTGGTCCGAGAGTTCGTGGGAAACAGCACGATCCGCATCCCACACAACGAGTAGCCGGATCCGTTGAACACAACGCGAGCGGTGCCTACCCAAGTTCCGAGGAGAGACGGATGCCGGCCAACCTGACCCCCCAGTTCATCAAGGCGCGCGAGCGGTTTCACAAGGCGAAGGAGCCTGACGAGAAGCTCGATGCGCTGGAAGAGATGCTGCGCACCATCCCAAGGCACAAGGGGACCGACCACATGGTGGGCGACATCCGCAAGCAGATCGCCAAGCTGCAAGAGGCGACCTTCCGGGCCAAGAAAGGGAAGGGCGGCGGCGGGCACGATCACGTTCCGAAGGAGGGCGCCGGCCAGGCCGTCCTCATCGGCCCCCCGAACAGCGGGAAGTCGAGCCTCGTCGCGGCCGTGACGAACGCGCACCCGGAGGTGGCGGAGTACCCGTTCTCAACGCTCGTCCCCGTGCCCGGGATGATGCGATACAAGGACGTGCACCTGCAGCTCGTCGATCTCCCGCCGCTCTCGGCCGACTACACCGAGCCGTGGGTGTACAACGTCATCCGCGGCGCGGACCTGGCGCTGCTCGTCTTCGGGTTGGACGAGCGAGACCTCATCGAGACCCATCTAGAGGAGATCCTGTTGTGGGTCGAGGAGCGACGCATCGAGTTCGTTGTCGAGCGCGAAGCGGACGAGGACGGGGAAGATCGCCTCGTCCACGTGCCGGCGCGGATTGTGCTCACGAAGACCGATCTTGGCGTCGACGCCGCGAGCCTGCTCGCGGTCCTGCCGTTTCCGGGGATTGCCCTGTCGGCTCACTCCGGGGACGGGCTTGAGGCCTTCGCCCAGATGACGTTCGAGGCGCTCAAGGTCATCCGTGTCTATACGAAACTGCCG
>CAIOLV010000136.1 GCA_903859225.1 uncultured bacterium | reverse complement strand
TGCGGATCTCATCGGCATCGTACAGGGCGAGCGTCGTCTTCGTTCCACCGATGTCGCCGGCAAGAATCATTCGGCCTGACGGAAGGCTCCCCATCTTGCCCCCTTTCGAGGCCGCCACGCCGGGACGTCTAGACGAGCGTCGCCTGCGTTTCGGAATCGAAGACGTGGATCGCCTTCAGATTGGTCTTGAGGTAGATCTCCTGGTCGATCTCGACGTGTCGATGCGGATCCAGACTGGCCACGACCTGCTGCGAATCGCCGACGTCCCCGTAGACCAGGAGCGAATGCCCTAACTGCTCCTTTACGGTAACCCTGACGGCAATGGCGTTCTCTGCCGAGGACTCCGGGCCGTCGAGATCCTCCGGGCGAATCCCCATGATGACGTGCTCGGGAAGGACGGCATTCTGAGCCACCGGAAGGTCAATTCGGAATCCCCTACCCGAAAGGGTCACAGCGGAACCCTGGCGCGACGCGGTGGCCGGCAGGAAGTTCATCGCCGGGCTGCCGATGAACCCCGCGACGAACTGGTTGGCGGGGTGATCGTACGTTTCCTGCGGCGGCGCGTACTGGTGAATGACGCCGTCTTTCATCACAGCGATGCGGTCCCCGAGCGTCATCGCTTCGACTTGATCGTGGGTCACGTAGACCGTCGTTGTCTTCAGCTTGTGGTGCAGCTGTTCGAGTTCCGTTCGCATCTGCACGCGGAGCTTTGCGTCGAGGTTGGAGAGCGGCTCGTCGAACAAGAAGACTTTCGGGTTGCGGACGATCGCGCGCCCGACCGCGACGCGCTGTCGCTGGCCGCCGGAGAGCTCGCGCGGCTTGCTCTTGAGCTTCATCTCGATTCCGAGCATGGCCGCCGCCTCGGTGACCCGCTTCTTGATCTCTTCCTTCGGGTATTTCCGCAGCTTGAGGCCGAACGCCATGTTGTTGTAAACGTCCATGTGCGGGTACAGGGCGTAGTTCTGGAACACCATCGCGATGTCGCGATCCTTCGGAGGGACGTCGTTCACGATGCGGTCACCGATGCGAATCTCACCGCTCGTGGCGTCCTCCAGCCCCGCCACCATGCGCAAGGTCGTCGTTTTGCCGCAACCGGACGGCCCGACGAGGACGGTGAATTTGCCGTCCTCAATCACCATGGAAACATCGTTCACCGCAACGAACTCGCCGAACGTCTTCGTCACATGGGTCAGCGTGACTTCCGCCATGATTCCCTCGCTCCCTTCCTCTGCGTGAGTCGGCCTCTGGCCGGGCCAGTGTAGCACGGTCTGCCGTCCCTAGGCCACCCCGCGCCGTCAGTCAAGGTGGCCCGGCCACTCCTTCGCCGTCCGGGTGGCCGGCCACCCTGCGTGAGACGTGCGAACCAGCTATTCTTCCGCCGGCATCCTGCACGTGCGGAATGCCGAAGGATGAGATGCCCGGATCCGGTTCCCGAGACGCCTTGCCCGACGCCGCCGCGCGTCGCGCCGGGCTTCTTCACCTGTCGATCGTCTATATCGTGTGGGGAAGCACGTATCTTGCGATTCGCATCGCCGTGCGCCCGGAAGGCGGATTCCCGCCGTTCGCGCTCGGCTCGCTGCGGATGCTGCTCGCCGGCGGGGTCCTCCTGGGCTGGGCAGCGATCCGCGGAACGCGAGTCGCCCTCTCACGGCGCGACGCGGTAACGCTGGCCGCGGCGGGGCTACTCATGCTGCCGCTTGGGAACGGCCTCGTGAATTGGGCGGAGCGCCGTGCCGACTCGGGCTACGCCGCTCTTCTGGTCGGCTCCCTTCCGATTTGGACGGCCGTCATCGAGTCGGCGCTCGATCGGCGGCGACCGACCCTGCGGCTCGCGTTGTCGCTCGCGATTGGGTTCGGCGGACTCGTCCTCTTGGTCGCGCCGGGGCTAGTGAAAGCGGGCGCCGCAGATGCCGGTGCCATCGTCGCGCTGCTCGTCGCTCCAATCACGTGGGCGCTCGGATCGGTCTTGCAGACGCGGCGCCCGGTGAGCGTGGGTCCGGTCGTGTCTGCCGGCTACCTTCACTTGTTCGGCGCCGCGGGGTTTCTCGTGTTGTTCCTCGCACTGGGCGAGGCTCTACCTCACCCCTCGGCAGCGGCATGGGGAGCCTTTGCCTATCTCGTTCTCGCCGGGTCGGTCGGCGCTTTCACGTCGTTTGTGCGGGTCCTGCGGCTGCTTCCGACAAGCGTCGTAATGACTTACGCCTACGTCAATCCGGTGATCGCTGTCGTGCTCGGCGCCATCTTCCTGCGAGAGCGCGTCACATGGATCGATGCCGCGGGGATGGCTCTTGTGTTGCTCGGCGTGTGGGGAGTCCTCGGCGAGCGATTCGGCCGAGGGCGGGCGCTGTGAGGGGAAAAGGAAGAACGGCCCGACTCCGAGCCGTTCCAGGCATCCGGTGGCAGGGACGCTACACCTTGAGCGCGTCGAGGACGATGCGCACGACGAGGAGGACCCAGCCGATGATGACCCCGATCCAGATCACCTTGCGGGCAAACTCGATCAGCCCGAAGAAGACGAGGAGCAGCGTGATGAACGCCATGTACCCGAGCGGCTTCTCAAGAGCGCTTGACACGCGGTTCCCGAGGATGAGGTTCAGAACGTAGACAAGCCCCTGGCCGAGGTAGTTGGATACGGTTTCGAAGAACGTCAGCGCCTGGTCGACAGCGCTGGGAGTCGAATGCGTTGTGCTCTGCGGCGCAGCCACCTGTTGGCCGACGCCAACGAGCGCCGCCACGAGCAGGAGGCCGGCGAGACCGAATACCGCGATGCGCTTCTTGCTGTCCATAGCCCTCCCTTCGCGAACAACCACCAATCAGGAGCAGTCTACCACGCGCATCCTGGGCCCCGACAATCCCGCCTGTCTCCTCTCCGGGTGTCGGGATCCCAGCGGAAGAGAACTACCGAACGCCACGCCCTTTGCCGGAGTCGAGGACGCCGACCAGGTCTTGAGGGAACGGCTGAGAGAAGATCTGTTCGTCGAGATAGGTCAGGGCGACACGCACGACGAGAGAGGACGCCAGACGGGAGCGCGCGCCGAGCGGGGCGGCCGCGCGGTAGGCGTCGAGCGTCTCGAGGAAGGTGGCTTTCTCGGGGGCAGTGAGGTCGAGACGTAGCCGGACGCGTGCATTGAGACATCGGTCGCTGCCGTGCGACGCCGTATGCGCGCGACGGCCGGCTCTCCGTTGTAGGACACGCGGCGAGCCCGGGGCAGCGACGGAACACGGCGCGCGGTCGCACGTCGCTCGCTCAGCCTGCCGGCGTACCGAGAAGAGAGGGATCGAACAGAGAGTCCGGGAAATCCATCGCGGACGCCTCGAGGATCTCCGACGTCGTTGCGCGGCCGAGGAAGAGGCGGTTCGAGATCTCCTGGACACTCACGTAGACGTCGCCGGTGTCACGAGTCACGTAGCTCGCGTACGCGATGTCGTAGAACGGCAGCCCGCTGACAGCGAACAGCGTCGCGGACACGGGACGGAGCGCGGTCGGGTCGACGCGGACGGTGATCGCCTGAAACGCGACGGTGTAGTCGACCGCGGCCAGGTCGAGCTCCAAGAGGTCCGCTCCATCAGTCCCCTGGACGGTCCGGCGGGCGGCGATCGTGTACTTCGAGAGGAACCGGATGCCGCTCGTCTGCGCTACCGCGGAGTCGCCGAACACTTCTGCCGTGGCTGACGTCTTGATCGGCGAAGCGAGATCGGGTCCGAAGAAGTAGGTGGCATCCGGTGTGCTCAAGTAGATCTGTCCTGCCATCTCGGCGGGCGCGAGGAATTCGATTCGGGCGGCGTCCTGGCCGCCGATCTGCTTGAATTGGAGGAGGATCTCCGCCTCGCGTGCTGCGTCTGGGGTGCTGGACGTAATGCGAATGCGCAGCACGTTGACGTCGGCGGCGGGAAACCGCGCCTCGTCGAGGGCGCTCAGTAGATCGGAGTCCGACAGATTCGTCTGAGCGATGGCGGGTGCCGCAGCCAGCAGGACCAAAGCGATTGCAGAAGTGAGCTTCATCTACATCTCCTTTTCCGTGGTCATCCGGATCCGCCCGCACGGCGGCCTACGCCGTCTGGAGCGCCTTCACGACGCTCAATCGCGCGTTCTTCCACGCAGGGTACACCGAGCTCGCCAGGGTCGCGAGGACGACCGTCACGAGGGGCATCAGCGCCGTCGACAGGGTGAGAGAGAGGTGGATCGCCTGCGGCACCGCGGAGCCGGGGGGCGTCCACGTAATCCTCGCCGCGTTGAAGACGGTCACGAGCCCCGACGCAAGGATGACCCCGATCACCGCGCCGATCGCGCCGATCATCGCCCCCTCAAGGAGGAATCCGCGGAACACTCGCCAACGCGAGGCGCCGAAGGCGCGCGTCGTTGCCACCTCTCGGGTGCGCTCGAGGAAGGAGATCGTCAGGATCTCGACGACGCTGAAAAAGACGAGGGCAAACACCGAGATCCCGGCCAGGCCTGAGAATGCGGCGAAGAACGATTGCGACGACGCGTAGCCCGTTGAAAGCTCCTGCCACGTCCGGACCCCGAGCGGTATTCCCTCGGCGGCGAACGCTGTGCGGAGGGAGTCAGCGAGTTGGGGCGCCTTGTTCAGGTCGTCCAATCCGACAAGGATGCGTTCAACGCCGTCGGTCTTGAGGAGTCGCTGCACGAAAGCGACGGGGAAGAGGCCGAGCTGTTCTTCGACCGTCCCTAGGCTGTACGCGAGCTCGCCAACAACCGTCACCGTCGCGGCGGTGAAATTGCCGCTGACGGTACCGGTGGCGATGTTGATCGAGTCGCCGGTGCCGACGCCGAGCTTCGCGGCGAGCCTCTTTCCGAGGATTCCCTCGCGCGGTGAGGCGTCGGCGAGCGTCTTCCCCTCGATCGCATAGCATTCGTAGTTCGGCACGCAGTCACAGGGCGTCAAGCCTCGTCCGATGATCAGCGTGCTCCCGTTCGCGTCCCCGATGAGGCCGGCGAAGTCGAGCTCGAGTGACGTCCCGAGGACGCCGGGCTGCTTCGAGACGAGGTCAACGACGCGCGATTGGACGTCCGCGGGAATCAGGGCGTCGTAGCCGTTCGTCTGATTTGCGAACAGGCGTTCGTCAGCGATCTGGACGGCGCCCGTCTCGCACGCCGACGAGAGTCTCTGGGAGAGGAGGGACTCGCCGACGTAGGCAAGGACGAACAAGAAGACAGCTGTACCGACGGCGATGACCGTCAGGCTGAACACGGTCCGGCGACGATTCCGGAAGACGTTGCGCAGCGCGAGCTTCAGTTCCACATGCCCTCCTATTCGATACGCAACGCCTCGACGACCCGCAGGCGCGATGCTTGAGCTGCCGGGTAGAGCGCGGACAGGAGCGTCGCGACCAGACTCACCGCAAACGGCACCAGGGCCGTCTTAACTTCGATTCTCGCTCCCAGGGTGAACTTCTCGATCGTCCCGGGCGGCAGCCACTGAATGCCTACCGCGTTGAATGCGGCGACGAGAAGGGCGCCAAGGGCAACTCCCATGCTGCTTCCGAGGACCGCGAGCCACGCGCTCTCCGAGAAGAACAGGCCGAAGACTTCGCGTTGCGTCGTGCCCAGCGCGCGGATGGTTCCAATCTCGCGCGTCCGCTCGAGGAACGCGAGCGTCTGGACCTGAAGAATGATGAAGAAGACGAGGATCGAGATGGCAAGCGATAGGAAGGCAAAGAGCGCGTTGAAGTAGGAGGCGAGCTGGCGATAGAACGGGGAAAGGTCGTCCCACGTCCGTGGGGCGAGATGGGTGCCGTCGGTCTGAAGCGCCGCCGCGAGGCGCGAGGCGACCGGGTTCGACGCCTCGATGCGGTCGAGCGAGATGACGATGCGATCGACCCCGTCCGTGTTGAGCAGCCGTTGCGCGAACGCCAGGGGCACGAACACGACCTGTTGCTCGAATTGCTCGTTCGAGTATTTATAGATCCCAACAACGGTAAAGGGACTTGCGTTGTACGCTCCATTGACCGTGGTCAGCGTGACCATGATGACGCTGCCGACGGAGAGTGACAGCCTTTCTGCGAGCGTGCGTCCGACGAACGCGGACGCTGTGTCGGACAACTGGAGGCCGCGTCCGGCCACTGCGTGCTCGGCGAAGTCCAGCACCGGGTTCTCCGGCTCAATGCCGATCGCGCGGATGACCTGCGTCTCGCGCCCCGTACCGAGGAGGCCGGGAAACTGAAGCTCGGACGTGGATCCGCGGAACCCAGGCTCCATCTCAAGCAGCGAGGCCAGCCGCGCCACGTCACGCGGGGAGACCAGATAGTCGTAGCCATCCGTCTCGTTCTTCCACAGTTTGGGCGAGGCAACCTGGAGGTTGCCGTACTCCTGCACGGTCGACTCCTGGATCTGGAACCGCGAGTTCTCGAGGAAGCCCAGCACGAACAGAGACACGGCCGTCCCGAGCGCGATGACGGCGAGGGATAGGAGGGTTCTGCGCCGATTGCGCCAGAGGCTACGAAGCGGAAGCCGCCACCCCATTGCCCTCTCCCTCCTCCAGTCGCCCATCGTGGATGCGGACGCGGCGACCCGCGTAGCGAGACACCGCCGGGTCATGCGTTACGACGATGAACGTGACGCAGTGCTCTTCGTTGAGTCTGCGCATGAGGTCCATGACCGCCTCGCCCGTCTTGGAGTCGAGGTTTGCCGTCGGCTCGTCGGCAAGGACGATCATCGGTCCGGACACGAGGGCGCGGGCGATCGCCACTCGCTGCCGTTGTCCGCCGGAGAGTTCGTTCGGCCGGCGGCGCGCCAGGTCGGATAGCCCGACCTCGGCGAGAAGCGCGGCGACGCGCTCCTGTCGTTCCGGCTTGGGCCTTCGCTGGAGGAGGAGCGGGTATTCGACGTTCTCCGCCGCGCTCAATACGGGGATGAGGTTGAACGATTGGAAGACGAGGCCGATCTTCGTCTTCCTCAGATACGCCAACTGGCCCTCGGATTGCGTGCTTGTTGGCTGGCTCTCGATGAACACCTCGCCCGATGTCGGCCGATCGATGACCGACATGAGGTTGAGGAACGTCGTCTTCCCGCTCCCCGAAGGCCCGTTGATCACGACGAAATCGCCTTGGAGTGCGACGAAGTTGACGTCGCGCAAGGCGTAGACCGTCTCGCTGCCGACGCGGTACGTTTTGGTCAGACGCTGAGCGTCGAGGAACTTCGCTCCTCGGACGTGACAGAATCGGCTTCCGAATCCCATGATCCCTTCCCTTCTTCCAGATCTACTCTAGCGCCGTGCGTCGGGTGTGGCAAGCCGCCGCGTCTGGGGAGGTTGGCTCCTCTTTCGGACGTTCTGTATACTTCTCCGATCCACCGCGGGCCGCCCGCGGAGTAGGGAAGGAGGCAGAGGTGCTTCTCATCCAAGGTGGATTGGTTCTCACGCCGGAGATGCGGTTCGAACGGGCCGACGTGGCGGTTGACCGCGGGAAGATCACGGCGGTCGGAAGCATGCGCCGCACTCCGAAGGGCGCGGAGATCGTCGATGCGACGGGACGCTTCGTCGTGCCAGGGCTCGTCGAGGCCCATTGTCACGTCGCGCTGTTCGCTGACGGAGTCGACGCCCGATACTACGACGGGAACGAGATGACCGACCCGGTCACTCCGCACCTCCGCGCGATCGACGCCATCCACCCCGAGGACCTCGCCTTTGCTGACTTGCGCCGCGCGGGGATCACGACTATCAACACGAGCCCCGGCAGCGCCAACATCGTTGGGGGACAGACGGCCATCGTCAAGACGGCCGGGCGGACCGTCGAAGAGATGTTGGTGCGGGCGCCCGCAGCGCTGAAGATGGCGCTTGGCGAGAACCCGAAAAGAGTGTACGGAGAGCAGAAGAAGGCGCCGTCGACACGCATGGGCAGCGCGGGCGTGTTGCGAGAGGCGCTGGCGAGGGCGCAGAGCTACATCGAGCGCCAGACGCGACACGAGGAAGAGGCGGCCGCGTTCCACAAGGGGACCAAGGGCGCGCAGCGGCCGGAGCCGTTCGAACGTGACGTGCGGCTCGAGATTCTGGCGGGCGCGCTCTCGCGCGAGATCCCAACCCACATTCACGCTCACCGTGCCGACGACATCATGACGGCGATCCGGATCGCCGAGGAGTTTCACCTCGACCTCGTGCTCATCCATGCCACCGAGGGGTACAAGATCGCCGACATCCTGGCCGAGAAGGGGATCCCGTGCATTCCCGGCCCGGTGCTCTTCTCACGCATGAAGCTCGAACTGCGCGGGCTCACGCCCCGCAACGCCGGGCTTCTCTCCCGCGCGGGCGTGAAGGTTGCGATCCAGACCGACGAAGGATCGGCGACGCGCTACCTCACCCTCAACGCCGTGCTGGCCGTGAACGAGGGCATGGACGAGACGGAGGCGTTGCGGGCGATCACGCTGACTCCGGCCGAGATCCTGAGGATCGATGATCGCGTCGGATCGCTCGAACCGGGTAAGGATGCCGATCTCGCGGTGCTGACCGCGCATCCCTTTGACATCGCGCATTGCCGGACCGAACGCGTGTTGATCGACGGCCGCACGGTCTACGACGGGGACTCCGAAGGCTAGCGCGGCACGGCGCGTAGGATCTGCTCGTAGTGGCGCTCGGCGCCGCTCTGGTACCAGGGGACGAGTTCGGCGTGCAGGGCTTGGTTGAACGTCTGATCGAGCGCCGCCTCCAGGTCATCGTGGCACCACCGCCCCATGTTGCGCTTCTCGACCTCGATTGCGTTCCACTTCTGTTCGTAATGGCCTTCGATCGGCTGCACGACGAGCTTCTTTCCGAAGTAGAAGGCCTCGACAATCGATTGGAACCCGGCCGTGCCGACGAACGCACCGCAGCCCGCGAGATCGCCGAGGAATCGGTTGGGGTCCAGTTCGAAGCGCACGTTGTTCGGCAGGCCGCGCGCGCGGGCGCGGTGCCCGTAGACGATGACCGGCGTCGACGGATGGCGTTCGGCGTAGGCGACGACGGGTCCGAGAAGCCCCGGGAACGCGTGATAGACGAGGAGATGGCCGCGGTCCTCCGGGACGATGGCCAGCGTCTCGGGCCGGAGGATCGGCGGCAAGCAGGCGTCGTCGAGCGGGTAGAAGTGGCAGCCGAACCGGACGTCGAGGCCGCTCGTGACGAGCTTGTCCACGACGCGGACGTTGAACCGATCGCGCCAAAGGCCGGTGGGATGGTCGACGTCCGCACGGGCCGGGGTGAAGTAGTTGCCGATGCCGACCTTGAACACGCCGGGCGCAACGAAGGGCGACCCGGTCAGCGGGTCGAAGTCGCTGACGATGAGATCTGGGTCAAAAGCGCTGATCAGGCGGTGCGCTTTGCCGAAACTGTTGAAGAGCCCGGGCCATCGGGTGGCGAAGGCCTTCACCGTGCCGCGTTTGGAGATGCCGCCCGTTCCGTCGGCGACCATCGGCAGCCCCTGGAAGCGCCGGTACGGCACCCCGGAGATGGCGTCGAGAAAGTACTGCGGGGGATCCCATCGTCCGGTCACCAGGATGAAGAGCTCGTGCCCGTCGCGTCGGAAGAGGGGAAGAAGGCCGAGCAGCCGCGACAAGTGCCCCTTTCCCGTGCTCTGGACTCCGTAGACGATGCGCACGTCTCCCTCCACCGGCAATGTACGTCGACGCCGCGCGCTGCTCCGCCATCGCGCGAGGGAGACACTACCGACTCCGGCGCCCTCCTTCAATCGCGGTCCCCGTTGCCTAGCGAGGCTCCCCGGCGAAGGCTATGATCCCCTTGGAGACGGGTGATGGGGAGGGACGATGGAGCATCGACTGCTGGGCACGACGGGCCTTCGCGTCTCGGAGCTCTGCTTCGGGACGATGTCGTTCGGCGACATGGCGGACGAGAAGATATCGGCCGCCCTCTACCGCCGCGCGCGCGAGGCCGGGATCGACTTCTTTGACTGTGCCAACGTCTACTCCGCCGGTCACGCCGAGGAGATCCTCGGTCGGCTGGTGGTAGGAGAGAGAAACCGCGTCGTCCTCACGACCAAGGTCGGTTTCCCGATGGGGGAGGATCCGAACGATCGCGGGCTCTCGCGTCGGCACATCCTGCAATCGATTGAGGCGAGCCTGCGACGTTTGGCGACGGATCGCGTTGAGATCGTCTTCGTTCACACCTTCGATCCCACGACGCCGATCGAGGAAACCCTCCGAGCCCTCGACCTCGTCGTGCGGCAAGGGAAGGTGCTCCACATCGGGGTCAGCAATTGGGCGGCATGGCAGATCGCGACGGCCCTGGGCGCTTCGCACCGGGAGTCCCTCGCGGCGTTTTCCTGCGTCCAGCCGATGTACAGCCTGGTGAAGCGTCAGGCCGAGGTGGAGATCCTGCCGCTCTGTCGCGCAGCGGGGCTCGGCGTCATCACCTACAGCCCACTCGGCGGCGGGCTCCTATCCGGTAAGTACGGTGCGGGCCGGATGCCCGAGCGCGGGCGCCTCGTGGAGAACCGTATGTACGCCGCGCGGTACGGCGACGACGTCTACTTCGACGTGGCAGAGGCGTTCACCGCCCTCGCGCGCGAGCTCGGCGTGCATCCGGCGACCCTCGCCGTGGCGTGGGTCAAGGCGCATCCCGCCGTGACGGCGCCGATCCTCGGAGCGCGCAACGTCGAGCAGCTCGAGCCGGTGCTTGCAGCAGCAGAGTTCCCGATGACGCAGGAGCTCTACGCGCGCGTAGCTTCACTCGCTCCGAGTCCTCCCCCGGCCACGGATCGCACCGAAGAGCAGCGCGGCGTCGCGTACGGAGGCAGCGCCGAGAAGTACAAGTAGTCGCGGAAGTGTTGGCGTTGCCGTGCTTCTCGGCGTTGCGCACGGCGGGGCTCAGAGAAGTACAAGTAGCGGCAAGGGAGCGGCGTGGGCGTCGTCATTCTCGACTTCGGATCGCAGTACACGAGGCTCATTGCCCGCCGCGTGCGCGAACTCGGCGCCTACTCCGTCATCTTGCCGGGCACGGCGCCGGTCGAGCGCATTCTTGCCGAAGCGCCGCAGGCAGTGATCCTCTCTGGCGGTCCCCGGACGGTGTTCGAACCCGACGCGCCCAAGCCCGACGCGCGTCTCTACGCGTCGGGCCTTCCGCTTCTCGGGATCTGCTACGGGATGCAGCTCCTCGTGCAGCACGCCGGCGGCGAGGTGCGCGATGTCGGCACGAGGTCGTACGGGGCGGACCGGCTGGCCCGCGTCGAGGGTCCCCTGTTTCGCGGCATTGAGCCGAACGCGCCCGTGTGGATGAGCCACTCGACGGCCGTCGCCGCGCTCCCCAAGGGCTGGAGAGGACTGGCGGCAACCGACGCAAATCCCTACGCTGCGGTCGCCTCGCCCGACGGGCGCATGCTCGGAGTCCAGTTCCATCCTGAGGTCATCCACACGCCGTCCGGCGGAGTCCTGCTCGACAACTTCCTCACCGCCGCCGCCGTGCCGCGCGATTGGACACCCGAAGCATCGCTCGAGCGCGCTCTCGCCTATGTGCGCGAACGGGTCGGGAAGGCCCGCGTGCTGGTCGGAGTGTCCGGGGGCGTCGACTCGTCGGCGCTCGCGCTGTTGCTCGCTCGCGCCGGAATCGACCACCTCGCCGCCTTCGTCGATCACGGCCTGTTGCGCGAAGGCGAGCGAGCGGAAGTAGAGAGGGCTCTGAGCGCTCTGGGAGTCCGTCTGGAAACGGTCGATGCGTCCACGCAATTCCTCGACGCTCTCCGCGGAGTCGAGGATCCAGAAGAGAAGCGGCACATCATCGGACGGGAGTTTGTGGCGGTGTTCCGCGGCGTCGCGCGGGAGCGCGGACCGTTCCGGTTTCTCGCGCAGGGGACGCTCTATCCGGACGTGATCGAATCAGCCGGCGGCGAAGGGACGGCGAACATCAAGAGCCACCACAACGTCGGGGGACTGCCGGCGGCGCTCGGATTCGAGCTGCTCGAACCGTTCCGCACCTTGTTCAAAGATGAGGTGCGCGAGGTGGCGCGGCTGCTCGGGCTTCCCGATGAGATTCGCCTGCGCCATCCGTTCCCGGGGCCGGGCCTCGCGGTGCGCATCCTTGGCGAGATCACCCAGGAACGATTGGACATCGTGCGGAGGGCGGACGCCATCTTCATCGACACGCTGCGAAAGCGAGGCGTCTACGGCGATGCGTGGCAGGCCTTGGCGGTGCTCACGCCGATTCGCAGCGTGGGCGTAGCCGGAGACGAACGACGCTACGGTCACGTCGTTGCCCTTCGCGCCGTGACGAGCGTTGACGCGATGACGGCGGATTGGGCTCGACTGCCGCACGACGTGCTCGACGAAGCCGCGCAGCGGATCACGCGTGAGATTCCCGAAGTCGGCCGGGTGGTCTATGACATCACGAGCAAACCCCCGGCGACGATTGAGTGGGAGTAGGCACAGCGCCGGTCCAGATGAGACACCGGTGTCTCTCGATCGCCGCAGATGCTCTCTTCATGGTCCTTCTCGCCTGCTAGTGTGTATCGCTGGTGAGGTTCGGTTGATAGGACAAGGGAACGCGCACCAGACGGCGGAACCAGCAAGGGGGTTGCCTAGTTGCGACTTCGTACGCAGGTGATCCTGAGCATTGGAGTGATGGTCGCTCTTGTGGTCGGTCTGCTGCTGGGCGTTGCTCTGCCACACCTGAAGGGCGCGTTTCTCGGCATCGAGCGAACGGAAGTGCAGAGAGACATCGACCGGGCACGGAACGCGCTGTCGACAGAACTGGCGGCTCTGGAGGCAACGTCTCATGACTGGGCCTCCTGGGACGACACCGTAGCGTTCGTCGAAGGAACCGCACCGGACTTCGCGTCCGCGAACCTGTTCGCGGACACGTTCGAGAACCTACGCCTCAACGGAATGGCATTCTTCGACTCTGCTGGGAGACTCGTCGACGCTCGCGGCTTCGACCTGGAGCGGAAAGAGGCGGTGTCCCTATCAGAGGCTGAGACGGCGGCGCTGCGCGCCATCGGGGCTCAAAGTCGAGCAGCCGACGATGTCTCGAGCCGTTCGGGACTTGTCTCGTTCGGTGCTGAGATTGCCCTTGTCGCCGTTCACCCGATCCTGAATAGCTTTCACGAGCCTCCGGCACGAGGAACGCTCGTGATCGTCCGGACTCTCACGCCGGCCGAGATCGATGCCCTTGGCGCGCAAGTCGGCCTCCCTCTCGAGCTCCGCAGGATCGACGATCCGGAGAACGGCCCCGCCGTGTTGGCGCTGCTGTCGGGCGGCAGCTCGGCCCCGGTCCTGTCCGCCGTCATGCCGCTCGACGCAGAGACGGTGGCGGGGTACACCGTGTGGCGGGACCTTGCTGGCGCACCGCTCGCTGTCCTTGGCGTGGAGGTGCCACGCGATGCCTACCGCACGGGCGTCATGGCTTTGCGTAACCTGATGATCGTGCTTCTGTCGATGCTGGCGGCTTTCGGCGGAGGGTTCATGGTCTTCCTCAACTCGCGCGTTCTGTCGCGGACCGACCACCTGACTCACGACGTGGCGCGAATCGCTCGCGAGCAGGACACTACGCAGCGCGTTCCGGTGAGAGGCAAGGACGAACTCGCGAGCCTGGGGAATGGCATCAACGGCATGCTCGCATCGATCGAGGAGTCCCGCGAGGCCCTGGCGCGAAGCGAGCGACAGTATCGCAACCTGTTCGAGTCGTCGCGGGATCCGATCTATATCACGGCGGAGGACGGACGGTTTATCGACGTGAACCAAGCGCTCGTCGACCTCCTCGGCTACACGAAAGAAGAGATCATGACGATGACGGCGGGCGAGTTCTACGTCAAACGGGAGGATCGAGAAGCCTTCCAGGTTGCCATCAAGGAAAAGGGGTTCGTCACGGGCTTCCCCGTGACACTGAAGCGCAAGGACGGCGCGCACCTTCGCTGTCTCTTGACGACCACCCTCGAGACGGGCTCGGGCGATCGTGGGCGAACATATCAGGGCATCATCCGCGACGTCACGGAACTGCTGCGCCAGCAGGAAGAGCTAACGTTCCTCGCGACGCACGATCCGCTGACGGGTCTCCTGACGCGTGGCGCTCTCGACGATGTGCTGAGGCTCGAGATTGCCCGTGCGATGCGAAATCTCGATCGGCTGGCCGTCTTCTACCTTGACCTCGATCGGTTCAAGGAGGTCAACGACGCGCACGGCCACGCGGCCGGCGACCGCGTGCTGCAGGAAGTGAGCGTCCGGTTGCGGGAGGCCTTGCGCGCGAGCGACACCGTCGCCCGCCTCGGCGGTGACGAGTTCGTCGCCCTCTTGCCGGGGATCGACAGCCCGCGAGACGCCGAGGTGGCTGCGGACAAGGTCCTGCAGGCCCTGCGTGACTCCTTCGAAATCCCGGACGACGGGAGCCTTGGCTTGTCTGTCAGCATCGGCATCGCCCTCTTCCCCGACGATGGCGAGAGCGGGCTGCACCTCCTCCAGCGAGCGGACGCCGCGATGTACGTGGCGAAGAGCGAGGGTCGCGATGGGTGGCGCCGCTACGACCGCGATGCCGGGGTGCCGTCGCGAAGCTAGTCGACTCTGCGGTTGCGGGAGAGAAGACTACGAACCGTCGCCCGAAAGCGCCGACGCAGCGAGGCCGAGGAACGAGACTCGCTGCCTGTCGAGCCGCCTGCGCTGTCTGAGAAGCGAGCGGAAGCCGAATGGGGAGAACGCCTCGATTTCACGGACGTAGGCGCGAGAGAAGTGCCGCGGGGTGGCCCCGACCGCGCCGAGGATGAGCTGCAGGCTGGCGCCGCGCATCAGGTCGCCGAGCTGCGCCGCGCCGGGTGTGTCCCCGGGGTGGAACTCCTCGAGCACGACCTCGCGGAAAGAGAAGAGACGGTTGACGAGGCGGTCGAGAGGCCATCGGCCAGCCGTCTGTGAGAAGACCGTGAGGGTTCCCGAGCGCGCGTCGCTGTCCACGTCCTGCAGGTCGTCGGCGAGCTGTAGGAGCGCGCCGAGCCCGAAGAAGAGCGCGGCCTGCGGACGCGTGAGGTCGCCGGCTACGAGGTAGCCGTCGGTGAGCACCGACGCGCCTCCCTTCTCGAGACTGATCCCGAGCACGTCGACGCCATACGGCGGCTCGTCGCGCCGTAGAAGGAGAACGCTCTTCGTCTGGGCGCGGTGAATGACCTCGAGGCTCTCGTAGACTCGTGGAGCCGCTTCCCGACTGTGCTCCGACTCGATCTCGGCGAACAGCGACCACAGGGCCCTCTCGTGGCCGTTCTCCGGCGCAAGGTCCTCGCCGGAGATGCGGCGGCCGAATCGCTCGTTTACGCGTGCCTTCTCTTCTTCGGTGACGTCGGGGTCATCGAGCAGGTTGTCCGTGTACGGGTAGAGCATGCTGTACCCGAACGCGGATGGCGTCACGCGAAGAGGGAGCCCGAGCATCATCTGGAGTCCATTCATTGTCCAGACGTTGCGGCTCGCCTGCGCGATGTCCTCGAACGGCATCTTCGCGTCGAAGCGGCGGGCGCGCTCTGCGAATTCGCGGGCGCAGGGCGTGAATCCGCCCTGGAGCAGGACGTCCATGTGCGCGTCGTCGACGCCAAGCGACGAGCGCGCGAACGTTCGCCCGGACAGCGTCATGCGCCGCTCGACCGCCTCGCGATCGCCCGCCGTCACCGGCGGGTGGCGGAGCTCGGCGAGTAGCTCGTCGACGAGGCGAGCGAGCTCCCGCTCGTGCGACCGCTGCTCGCTCGGCGAGTAGGTGCGGCCAAGGTCGGGCAAACCTGGACGGCTGGCCCACCACGCGGCCTCATGCTCTGCGAGCAACACACGCGCCAACGCACCGACCGACGTCTCCCCGACCATGTCTGACCCTCCGAGCCCGCGACACGCCGTGCGAGCAACTCGCGGAGTCTAGCATAGCGAAGGAAGAGGGAGGGCGCGGCCAGGCGAGCGCCTCGGAGCGCTCGCCTGGCCACGTCCTCCCGGGCACCCTCGTCAAGAGGCGAAGCTATGGGCAGATGGGGTCAGGCACCTTCGTCTGGAGAAGGCTGTTCCAGGCTCGTGGATCGAACTGCGCGAGCGCGTTGGGGTCGAACATCGAGT
>CAIOLV010000135.1 GCA_903859225.1 uncultured bacterium | reverse complement strand
GTCCTGTGGAGAACCGAGACGTTGACGTCGGCCGTCACGCTGAGATATGGAAAGCCGAATCCGCGAAAGAGCTCGAAGGCTTCGCGGCGGCTCCACGTTGCGGGGTCATTAACGCGAAGAGCGGGGGTCTCATCTACGGAATGGTCCATCATGTCACCGCTCCTCTCGCCCGCGCCTCGGGATTCTAGGCGCGTCTCTCCGCCGCGACAACGAACACCGCGCTTCGACGAATTGCACACGGCGCCAACATTGGACCAGCCTACTGTGATGGCGTGCATGGAGAGGAGCCGGATGGTCGATTCAGGACAACGTAGAACAGGCCGAGTTGCGGTGGGAGTCGGCGTTGCCATCGGGCTTCTCGCCCTCATCTTCGTGCTGGTCGTTCACTTCACGTCGCCCTCTCCGGACATCGTCTCCCCCGCAGTGCCGGTGAAAGAGGCCCCCACGGACTGGGTGGCCGAACCCCAGCCTCCCGAGCCGACGATCGGGAGCGCTCCATGGTCGTCGACCGGATCGCTCGCGCTGAGCGTCGACGGCCGAGTATTTGGCGACGAGACCTACCAACTCGACGTCTCGGCCGGCGGCGCCTCGCTCTCGTCCACGGGTCGGTTCTGGTTCAAGGTCGTTGTCGCGACCGTCCATGTCGTGTTCCAACAGCAATGGGAGGGGACGGCCGACCTCAGGCCCGCCTCGTATTCTCTCCACCTTGATGCCCCGCTAGGGCAAGGGCAGGAGATCGTCGGACGCCTCGATAGCGATCGATACGTCGTCCGCCGCAACGGCGCGGAGACCGTCATCTCTGTCACTCCGGAACGCACTGTCGTCCTCGGCATGTTCAGCACGTATGCCATCGTGCCGCTCTTGTTCGCCGAGCAGGAGGTCGACGGCGTCGCCACGTTCGACGCGCTCGTCTTCGGCGGGCCGCCGGGAGCCGCAAGAGGGGAATCCGGGGACCTTCCCACCGTGGTCGTCGAGCGCGCCGGCACGGTGGCCGTGTGGATCGATGGGCTCTCTATTGCCGTCGATCGACTCCGGGTCCGAAGTCCGTACGGAGACAGCATGCTCTACGCCAGAGGGAGGGAGTTCCTCGCCCTCACGGCGGGAACTGCGGACCGGCCACTCGTCGTCTACCGTAGCGACTACTTCCCCGACGGGTTCTCGCTCACGGGTGCAGGCGGGTAGTCGGTGGCTCGCGCGTCACCGGGTGACGATACTCTCGTCATGCGGCGCTTCGACGAGTTCACGGAGGGCGAGAAGACCGAGAAACTCTTGCGTCTAGGGCAGAAGGCGCTTTCCGCCTACGGGCTCACCGGCGACCTCGCCTTCGTCGCGCAGCGGGGGAACACGGTCTTCCGACTGCGAACCGGAGGCGGTTTCTATGCTCTTCGGATCTGCGCCGCTGGACATGACCACGCGCCGCTCAAGCGCGAACTCCTCTGGCTCGCGGCCCTCGGCCGCGACACGGGGCTTGCGGTTCCCGAGCCCGTACTCACGCTGACGGGAGACCTCTTCCGGAGCACGTCGATGGAAGGCGTGCCGGGCACGCGCGCCTGCATGGTGCTGCGCTGGATCGAAGGCGAACGCCGTGAGGCCGAGTTAACGGTCGACGAAGCGGCGGCGATGGGCCAGTTTGCTGCCGCGCTTCATGGTCACGCGGAGGCCTTCCAATGGCCGGAGGAACTCGCAACGAGTTACTTGGATCCTGCCGCCCGCGTGTTGGCGGCCGCTGACGCGGTTCGCGATGCTCTGACGTTGCCCGACGACCGCGCACTCCTCTGCGATACCGTGGCCTCGATCGCCGAGGTCGCCAGTACACTCGGCGATGCTGCGGGCGCCGTCGGCATCGTCCACGGAGATCTGCGATTGAGGAACCTGAGGCACGACCACGGATCCGTCGGCGCGTTCGGGTTCGACGGCTGCCGTATCGGCGCCTACCTCGACGACCTGTCACTCCTCTGGACCGAACTTGCCGGCCGCGAGGCAAGCTTGGTGCTCCAACGCGCTCTGTTGGACGGCTATCGTTCCGTCCGCGACCTTGCAGGCGAGCCCGAGAACATCCTTCGCGCGTTCGTCGTCCTACGCGGTCTGGAGACCGCGGCGGGATCCCTCGGGGCGATCCGTGGGAATCGGCTCGTCCCCAAGGAGGTGGCGGGGCGTGAGATGGCGGCCGTCCGGCAGGAGCTTGCGAGCTCTCTTCAGCTCCCGCGCCGGGCCGGAAGTGATGGAACCTCGTGAAACCCGGACATAGCTCGCGTACAGACGGGGGCACATGACCATGCAGGGAAGAGGTCCGCTCTCGCTCGAATTCCGCCCGCTCACGC
>CAIOLV010000134.1 GCA_903859225.1 uncultured bacterium | reverse complement strand
ATTGCTGTCAGGGTTACCGTGAAGGAACAGTTAGGACATTCGCTCCTGGTCTACGGGGACGTCGGCGATTCGCAGCAGGTCGTGGCCAGTCTGGATCCGCATCGACACGTCGAGATCGACCAGGAGATCTACCTGAAGACCAACCTGAAGGCGATCCACGTCTTCGATTCCGAGACGCAGGCGACGCTCGTCTAGACGTCCCGGCGTGGCGGCCTCGAAAGGGGGCAAGATGGGCAGCCTTCCGTCAGGCCGAATGATTCTTGCCGGCGACATCGGTGGAACGAAGACGACGCTCGCCCTGTACGATGCCGATGAGATCCGCAGCCCTCGAGCCGTACGGACCTACGATAGCCGATCGATCGGGAGGTTCGATGACGTGGTGGAGGGGTTTCTCGCTGACGCTCCGGCGCCGGTCGTCGCGACCTTCGCCGTGGCCGGCCCGGTGCTCGATCACGCGGCGCAGATCACGAACCTCTCTTGGAGCCTCTCGGAGCCCGACCTCGCCAAACGCTTCTCGTTCGACCGCGTCGAACTCCTGAACGATGTGGAGGCCCTGGCCTGGGCGACTGGCGCCCTGCGCCCCGACGAGCGTGCCACGCTTCAGGATGGACACGCCGATCCACGCGGCCCGATCGCGATCCTCGCGCTGGGGACCGGGTTGGGCATGGGCTACCTGACGGGCGGCGCAAACGTTCCGCAAGCTCATCCCTCTGAGGGCGGACACACGGACTTCGCCCCGACGACCCCGTTGCAGAGCCGCCTTCTCACCAGTCTCTGGCGCGAGTTCGATCACGTGAGCGTGGAGCGGGTCGGCTCGGGACTCGGGCTCCCTCGCATCCACCACTTCCTCGTGGCCGAGGAGGGCTGGGAGGAAGATCCTGCGGTGGCGGACGCCATCTCGGCCGCCGCTGACCCGACTCCGGTCATCGTCCTCGCCGCCTCGTCGGGCAAGAGCGCTGCCTGCCGCGAGGCGGTGGCGCTTCTCTGCGACGTCGTCGCGGCCGAAGCGGGGAACCTTGCCCTCAAGCTCCTCGCGACCGGTGGCGTCTTCCTCGGCGGAGGCATGACGCCGCGCGTCCTCTCCTTCCTGCGCGCGCCGAGATTCCGTGAGGCCTTCCGGGCGAAGGGACGCTTCTCTCGGGTGCTTGAGCGAATCCCCGTCCATGTCATCCTGCCGCCCGAGGCGGTCCTCTGGGGAGCCGCGCTCCGAGGCATGCGAACCGCCCACGAAGAGATCTGACCGCCAGCGAGCGTTTGGTGTATGTTGACCCGCCATGAGCGTGACGAGAGGCGAGAACGCATGATTCGCACGACACCTGAGCCCTCCAGGCTGCCTGAACGCCTGGATCAACTGGATGCTGCGAACGTGGTCCCACGCGTCTGGGCGGGCGACTACACGGTCTGGGGCACGCACCCCGCCGAGATCGCGAATCGACTCGGTTGGCTGCGTGCTCCCGAAACGATGCGCGAGCACCTCGTCTCGTTGCACAAGTTCGCCGCCGCCGTGCGGGGAGAAGGCTGCGATGCGATCGCACTGCTCGGCATGGGCGGATCGAGTCTCGCGCCGGAGACGCTGGCAACCATGAGCCACGTCGCGGATGGACCGCGCCTCGTCGTCCTCGACACGACGCATCCCAGCGCGGTGCGGCGGGCGATCGACACCCTGAATCCCGCACGCACGTTCTACATCGTCTCGACGAAGTCGGGCACGACGCCCGAGACGCTGGCGCTCTTTCGAACCTTCCACCGGCGAGCGGCCGACGCCCTGGGCAAGGATGGAGCCGGAGCGCGGTTCGCCGCGATCACCGATCCCGGGAGCCCGCTTGT
>CAIOLV010000133.1 GCA_903859225.1 uncultured bacterium | reverse complement strand
CACCTGGTCTGTGCTGTAGTCGAGGTCGAGCACGAGGTGGGCGCCGAGGCCCTGAGCGCCGCGAATCAGATTGCACGCCTGTCCCGGCTGCGTCTCACAGCAGCAGTGAAATGCCGGGTTGTCGTCGCAACATGGGGCGACGAGCGCGTTGAGCGCATCGGCGTAGCGCGCGTCCGAGCGCGCGGCCGGCACCAGCGTCGTCCACCAGCCAATGAACTGAGGCAAGGATTGAAGAGAAAGCGGAGTCCCATACTGGGTCTCCGTCCCCGCCGCGGGGATCACCGCGGCGCGAATCTCGTCCGCGGCGCTGGGCTGACCTGCCGCTTCGAGCCAACCGGCCAGTCCGACCAGGGCCGCGAGGGATGCCACGCCGACGATCACGAGGATGTGCTTCATCACGTCTCCTTCGAATCTGGATCCACGTCGATCCAGGACGAGACGATGGGCGCGGCCGGTGTCGGCGTCGTGTGCCGGGTGTGAAGGCCCCGTGTGGCGGGAGCCGCGCAGTGTCCGAACGGAAGCACGTGATCTGCGAAAGGCGACCGCGTATCTTCACGGCCTAGGCGGGGACGGGAGGAGATCGCGTGTCGAGCGAAGCGCTCATCCTGGCGTTGGCCGCGTCAGCGGCGTGGGGAATCGGAATGACGGCGGCGGCGCCGGCCATCCGGTACGTCGATCGACTGACGTATCTGATCGTGCGTTGGGGCCTGGTGGCCGTGTTTGCTTTCGCCTTCGCGCTCGCTACTCGTCAGCTCGCTGTCCCGACGCTCGAGCCGGCGATCTGGGCCGTCGTCGCCGGCCTCGTCGACGCGACCGCGGGGGGATTCTTCTACCTCCTTGCGCTCGAACGAGCATCGACGTATCAGGTGACGACGCTGTCCAACACAGCGCCTCTGTGGGGCGTGTTCGGCGCCGTCCTCCTGCTCGGCGAACCGTTGCGTTGGAGCGCGGCCGCCGCCGCGGGGCTCGTCATCCTCGGGTCCTGCTTCCTCGTGCAGCGAGTCGAGGGCGAGAAACGACACCGAGTCACGGGGGCCCTGTTCGCCCTCCTGACCGGCATCCTTTGGGGAGTTGCCGAGACGGTGCCGGCGAAGCTGGCGCTCGACCGCGGGTTGTCTCCGGGGACGTTGCTCTTCCTCTTCGCTTGCGCCGGGTGTGTAGGAGCCGCCGCCCTTCTCCCGTTCCTCCGTCCACGCATTCCCGTGCGAGCTGAAGCGCGGGGATACCTCCTTGTCGCCCTCTCGGGCGTCGTCGGAGCTGGAGTCGGGTGGCTCCTTTGGCTCTTCAGTCTGGAGCGGGCGCCGGCCAGCGTTGTGGCGCCCGTGCGCGGCGCGACGCTTCTCTTCTGTCTTCTGTACTCCGTCGTGTTCTTGCGCGAGCGTCCGTCGCCACGCTCTCTTGTGGGAGTCGCCCTCGCCGTCGGCGCTCTGCTCCTCGTCTTCTTCGGCTCGTAGCTCGGACGTCTTCAGCCCTGGTGTGCGCGCTCTACGGATGCAACCTCCCGGCCGAGCTGGAAGGCCTCTTCGAGCCTGTCCGGGAAGTTGGCGATCGGAACGTCACGATCGGTCTCCGGATCGTAGGTCTGACACGTCATTGCATGCATCCGGCTTCCGAAGGCTGTGGCGATTCGCCCGAGCCATTCGACCATGGAGCCGTAGTAGTGGCGGTACGTGACGAAGAGGACGAAGTCCTTGCCGCCGAAGTGCTGAGGGGAGGCGACGGCCTCGAGACGATCGAACACCGCTTTGAGCTGCGACGTCATGTAGCCCCAGAACATCGGGGAAGCGAGCACAACGACCTCGGCTTGCGAAAAGGCGGGGTAGACCGCCTGCATGTCGTCGCGGATCGCACAGGTCTCCGGGCTTGCCGCCGTCCCGCACGTCCCGCAGCCGCGACAATGCGCGACGTGCATCTCGATGGTGTAGAAGTGACGAACCTCGTGCCTCTCCTCGCCTCCCATGCCGGCGAGGAATCGCTCGGCCAACGTGTCGGAGTTCCCGCCCTTGCGCGAGCTTCCATGCAGCACGACGACCTTCATCTGCAACCTCCAAGGGGAGCGTACTAAGGGCCGGCTCTGCGTTCAGTGCCGGCCCTCAGCCCCAAGAATCCTCGCCGACACAGCGGCGAAAGATCCCTCTCTCGCGTGGATCCTCGTCCCGCGGCGTCTCGCCTCCGTCTCGTGCGGACGCCGGCCTCGTGCTGGCGTCCGCCTTGGCGACGGTTGCCGGATCAGCTATCGTGTTCCGAACTGACTTTCTCGGATGGAGGCACTATGCGCGACTACTTGCTGTTCCGAAAATTCGTTACGCCGATCGCGATCGAGCTTCTCTTCTGGCTCGGCGTCGGCCTGTGCGTTGCTGAGGGGATCGCCATGAT
>CAIOLV010000132.1 GCA_903859225.1 uncultured bacterium | reverse complement strand
CGGAGCCGCGGAACTCCCGGCCGGTAGGCGCCGAGGTCGGGAACCGCGCGCGCGAGGCGGACGCGCTCCGACCACACGAGGTCCTCCATGACGGACCGCGACGTTCCAGCAGCGACAAGCAGCTCCCCGAGATCCAGGTCAAGCACGCCGGCGAGCGTTCGGATCGACGCAAGGCCGGGAGCCGGGCGAGTCCCCTGCTCGATGCGCGCCAGGCGGCTGTAGTCGACGCCGGACAGGCTGGCCAGTCGCCTCAAACTGAGGTTCTTCTCCGCCCGCGCAGCGTGGATCAGATCTCCGAATTCTTGCTTGCGCACGGCGGGCGAGTCTACGAGGGGTGTTGCCATTTGTCAACGCCTCTCGGGCCGGATCGTCTTGCAAACGGGGTCTGCCTCTCCTACCCTCTCCGCACCCAGACAACGGAGGGGCGGCGATGGCATCGATCACAATCTCCGAGGCGCGTGACCACCTAGGGGAATCGGTCACCCTCAAGGGGTGGCTCTACAACAAGCGTTCGAGCGGGAAGATTCTCTTTCTGCAGCTGCGGGACGGCACGGGTGTCCTGCAGGGAGTGCTCGCGGAGTCAGACAACCCGCAGCTCTTGTCCCTCGCCGCGCGTCTGCCGCGCGAGACGTCGGTCGTGGCAACCGGGACCCTGCGCGAGGATCGCCGCGCCCCCAGCGGGTGCGAGATGCAGCTCACGGGCCTCGAGGTCGTGCATGAGCCAACGAGCGACTTCCCGATCGAGCTGAAAGAGCAGACGCCTGGGTTTCTTCTCGACCATCGCCACTTGTGGATTCGCACCGGGCGCCAGGTGCCGATCCTGCGCGTGCGCGATGCGGCGTTCCGCGCGTTCCGCGCGTTCTTCCACGAGCGCGGCTTCGTGGCCACCGAAGCGCCGATCCTCACGGGGGCGTCGGTCGAAGGAACGACGACGCTATTTGAGCTCGACTACTTCGGCGACAAGGCATACCTGAGCCAGAGCGGCCAGCTCTACCTCGAGGCAACGGCGATGGCCCTCGGACGCGTGTACTGGATCGGACCCGCGTTCCGCGCCGAGAAGTCGAAGACACGCAAGCACGTGACGGAATTCTGGATTGCCGAGGCCGAGATGGCCTTCTATGACCACGAGGCAAACCTCAAGCTGCAGGAGGACCTCGTGCGCTACCTCGTCGAGACGGTCGTCGCGGAGCGGAAGGACGACCTCGCAGAGCTCGAGCGCGACACGGACGCGCTGCTTCGCGAGGTGCGAGAGCCGTTCGCGCGTCTAGACTACGGGGACGCTGTCCGCCTCCTCAAGGAGGAAGGACATGCGGTCGAGTTCGGTGACGACTTCGGGGCTCCGGAAGAGGAGACGCTCGGAACACACTTCGGGCGGCCCGTGTTCATCGAACGTTTCCCGGTCGTGATGAAGCCGTTCTACATGAAACGCGATCCCAAGGACCCATCGCGTGTCCTCGCCGCGGATCTGATCGCTCCCGAGGGGTACGGCGAGATCATCGGCGGCAGTCAGCGCGTCGACAGCGAGGCGGAGCTCGTCGCTCAACTCGAGGAGAACAAGCTCCCGCGAGAGCCCTACGAGTGGTACATCGACCTGCGTCGGTACGGCTCCGTGCCCCATTCAGGGTTCGGGATGGGCCTCGAGCGAGTCATCACGTGGATCTGCGGTGCGGCGCACATTCGGGAGGTCATCCCGTTCCCGCGGCAGATCCATCGCCTTTACCCCTAGATCGGCGTGGGTTGGAGCTTGATGAGGATGTCGACAGCCGCTGCATCTCTCGCGTTGGCGATGACCGGATTCAGGTCGATTTCCGCGACGTCCGGCAGATCGATCGCCAGGTGGCTGAGGGATGTGAGGAGGTCGACGAGCGCCGGCAGGTCGGCGGCCTCCTCGCCGCGGAATGCCTCCAGCAGGCGGAACGAGCGGATGGAGTGGACCGTCGCCGCAGCCTGGTAGGGGCTGACCGGCGCCACCGCGAACGCTACGTCGTTCAGCGCCTCGACGAACGTGCCTCCCAGTCCGAACATCACGATGGGACCGAATGACGGATCGCGTTCCACTCCGTAGATCAGCTCGCGCCCGCGGCGCATTTCCTGAAGGAGGATGCGCGCACCCTCAAACCCGGCGCGGCGTACGACGCTCTTCAGACGGTCGACCGCGTCGCACAACTCGCCTTCGCCGGCGATTCCTGTGATGACGGCACCGTGCTCGAAGCGATGGAAGAGCTGAGGGGAGTCGACTTTTGCGACAAGGGGGTACCCCAACGTCTTCGCAGCAGTCACCGCTTCGTCGGCGCTCGTCACATAGCGGAACGCGCAGACAGGGATTCCGTATGCCGTGAGGATCTCCGCTCCTTCCTCGAAGTAGAGGCCGACTCGCCCTTCGGCCACAACACGCTCGATGACGACTCGCGCACGGGTCCGGTCGAAGGAGCGCGGAGCCTCCGGGGCTTGCCAGCTTTCGCGGATCCGGCGAGCGCGGTTGAGGACGGCCAACGCCTCGACCGCGGTCTCCGGCATCGCGTACACCGGGAGTCTCGCCGCGCGCAGGTGCTCGACGGCGGGCGTGGATTGCTCGCTCAACGTGCAGATGAGAACGGGCTTGTCCGGCGCAGTCAGCGCCCCCTCGACGATCCGATCCGCGACGGCCTCCGGAGCATCCTTGAGCACGAGGGGAGGGCGGAAGATGACGATGGCCGCATCCGCTTCGGTAAGCCCGACGGCCAGTCCCTGCCCGTAGTCCGCGGCGCCGGCGGTAGCGATCATGTCGATGGGGTTGCCCAGTCCCGCCTCGGCGGGAAGGAAGAGAGCGAGTTCGCGTCTCGCACGTTCGCCAAACGCGGGGACCGCGATACCAACGCGCTCACAGGCGTCGGCGGCGATAATTCCCGCGCCTCCAGCGTTCGTCAGAATCGCAACGCGATCTCCGCGTGGCAACACACCGCGTTCCATGGCGCGCAGCGCGGTCAGCGCCTCCTGGATCGTCGTCACACGCAGGGCGCCGCATTGGTTGAGAAACGCCTCCACGATAGCGTCCGAACTGGCGAGCGATCCGGTGTGCGACGCAACGGCCGCTGCTCCCGCCTCCGTTCGTCCGGCCTTGAGCACGACGACAGGCTTTGTCTTGGAGATCCGCTCAACGTGTTCCCGAAACCCCGCCGGGGCCGCGAAGCTCTCCAGGTAGAGGAAGATGGCGGAACAGGCTGGCTCAGACGCAAGGTGCGCCAGGAAGTCGTTCTCGGACAACCCGGCACGGTTTCCGAGGTTAACGAACAGAGAGACGCCGAGGCCCGCGTTCCCAAAGCACTCCAAGAGCGTCTCTCCCAGCGAACCGCTCTGAGAGATGAAGGCGATGCCTCCCCCTTGCGGAAACCAACGCGAGAAGGACGCGTTGAGGTGCACCGAAGGAGAGCTGTTGATAATGCCCATGCAGTTCGGGCCGACGACGTTCAGTCCATGTCGTCGAATGGACTCTCGCAGCACGCGTTCCCGTTCCACCCCCGCGTTGCCGCTCTCCTTGAACCCCGCGGTGATAATCACCAGGTTTCGGATGCCGCGCTTCGCGCAGCTTTCCACCTCGTCGAGCACGAGATCGCGATTGATGGCAAGGATCGCGAGGTCAACTCCGTCGGGCAGCTCAGCAACCGAGGAGACGCAGGGGATCCCATCCACCGTCGCGTACTTCGGGTTGACCGGGAAGATCGCACCGGGAAACCCACACCGCTGGAGGTTGCGCAGAATCTCTCCTCCGACGGACCCCGCCTTGGGACTTGCGCCGACCACGGCGACGGATCGAGGAGAGAGCAACTGCTCGAGCACTCTAGCCACGTGTTCTCATCCCCTTCACGAGAAGCCACATGAGCCCCACCATGATCACGGCGTCCCCGACGCTCATCGCGGTCGCAAAGGGGAGTCCGCGAGGCAGCGCGATCCAGTCTCCTAGGAAGTTCAGCCGGGTCGCTGCACTCATCCCGACGATGTTCCCATAGGTCTCCCCGCGAGCTATGGTTTCCGCAACCGAGGTGAGACCGGCGTGAGCGAGCGCAGTGGGCGAGGCCGCCATGTAGCCCCCGTTCACGAAGACGACGAGGAGATTCAGAAGAGCTCCCGCTCCTACCACAATGAGCGGCCGGACTCGAACGTTCAGCAGGAGCCAGAGGAAGACGAGTCCGTAGGAGACCCCGTGGAGCACTGCCGTGCCGTAAGGGATCACGGGCTCCGGCGTGAAGAGAGGGAAGATGAGAAACTGGATCACAAGCGCCAGCATGACGAGCCACAGGCAGCGTAGGCGCAGCGCTGCGAGATGGGCAAGTCGGCCGCGCAACGCGTACCCCAACGCAATTCCAATAGCCACCGCGTAGAGAAAGATCATGCGAGGGCGTTTTCGGCGGCCGCGGGGCGCGCGACTCCCTTCGCCTGCTTTCGATCGATGACCCGAAGGAGCGCGACAGCGACCGACGGATCGATGTCCGTTCCCTGCATGTCTCGGATCATCCGCGCTGTCTCTTCGTGCGTGAAGGCTTTCCGGTACGGTCGGTCGGTAGACAGGGCGTTGTAGATGTCGGCCGCGGCGATCACGCGCGAAATGAGCGGAATCTCCTCGCCCTTCAACCCGTCGGGATAGCCTGATCCGTCCCAACGCTCGTGTTCATGCCGTACGGCGCTGGCGACGGTGGAATAGATCTCAAGCCCCTCAATGAGCTGCGCGCTGACCACCGGATGCGTCTTCATGACCTTCCACTCCGCGTCATTCAGTGGGCCCGGCTTGAGGAGGATGGAGTCGGGAATCGCCACCTTGCCGATGTCGTGAACGCGGGCGGCAATGTCGATCTGCTCCAGCTCGCCTTGGGGCATCCCCATCTCCCTGCCGATCTCCATGGCCAGCACGGCCACTTCGCTCGAGTGGACGGCGGTGTAGTGGTCGCGGGTGTCGAGGAGTTCGGAAATCCTCTCGAACGTGCTGCGCGCCTGAGTCTGGAGCTTGAGATAGCTGCGGAACGAGATGTGGACCAGCGTCAGCGGGAACAGGGCGAGAAACACGTGCCACACGGAGATCGACCGCAGCACGGCGAGGAGGATGGCCGACACGCAGAGGACGGCATACTGGATGACGAACGCGCGAAGGTTCTCGAACAATAGGTGCCAGAAGGAGCGCTTCTGCGTCGTGGAGATGATCCCGACCACGAGGGTGACATTGAGGAGGAAGAGAATCAGGAAAGCGCCGATCGCGATGGCGAAATCCTCCGGTCGTCGCATCTCGAGGGCCCCGCGCTGGAAGACTCGAATGAGAACGCCGGCCGCAGCAACCCCGACCGTCGCCTGGGCGACGTTGAAGGCAATCGGAACGATGGCGGAACTCCACTCTGCTTTTCGCGTGCCCCAGCGGAGGAGAAGCTCTGACACAACGGAAGAAAAGAAGACAAGAGGAAGAACCAAGTCAGGGCCGAGGATGAAGAGCCCCGCAAGGTAGATGGCAATGGAACTAGAGATCTCCCACTTGTATGCGGGGATCCACGTCGCGTAGACCTCGGCGAATACAGCGAGAATCGCAAAAACGAAAAAGAGGACTAGGTTATCAGGTGTCGGCTGCGGAAGATGGGCGAACCCCCACCCGAGGGAGGCGAGGCTCACGAGAACAAGGAGGGACACCAAAACCGCTGCCCGCAAAGGGAGTCGCATCCGCCCTCCTAGCCATCGCCGTCAGCCCCATCCCACGCGTCATCCGAATCTTACTGGAATCCTGAGCGCCTGCCCAGGACGGTCGGCGCACACCCTAGCCGGGTCTCCACTTCATCATCTCACTCATCAAGAGACCGGCCGCAGCGATCGTCAACAGCACGTACAACGCCTTCCCGCCAAGCAGCTTCTTCATCGTCTTCTCTCCCTCTCGGTTGAACCCGCCCCACTTCATGTCCGCCTCCACGCTCGCTCGGTGTCTAGCCGGGTCTCCACTTCAACATCTCG